>NZ_JADPIU010000108.1:0-118695 GCF_023073075.1 Bradyrhizobium sp. 61
GTTGTTAGACCCATCGCCGGAAATGTCGATGACGCGCCGCAACCCGCGATACGGATTCTCTTCGAACAGCTGCAGTGCGAAATTAATCGCACCGGAAATTGAGGTCGCGCGGCCGCGACCTCATGTGCCGCTAATGCAAGCCACCGCCCGCGCGGACTTGCGGGCTAGGCTTTCTGTTGGCGCTGGCGGCGTTGCTGTTTACACCTCCAGAAATTCCTCGCCGACGAAAGGGCCCACGCCGATCTGGCCGATCGCCTGGACATGTTTTGCCCTGCGAGACCAGGACATTCGACCTACCGCAGGCTTCGCGACGATCTCTTCGGGCATGTAGCGTTTTTGCCGTAGTCCTCCTTGAGGCCCAACACATACCTCAAGTCGGATCACTTCCAGGAGGTGGATAAGTGTGGCATTCGCAAGGACCAGCAGGATATTATAAATTCCGACATTCGCGCTCAGGAATAATGGTTCGAACGGACAAAGCGGCGCGGCTCCTGGCGCGGTTCATTCTATTCAAGGGAGACCAGCGTGGGCACAGCGATTCGTAGCAGCGGAATGATCCGCGAGGCCTCTCGGCTCGCCGCAGCCGGCGAGCTCGGAAATTCGGATGTCATTCGACTCTTGCAGATTCCTCATAGCAAAGAGGACGTTCAAGAAGTCCTTCGCACCTTCGAGCAGCAACTGTCCCGAGAAGCGAAGAGCAAGTTGACTTTGGACGCGTTCGTGCCGCCACCGTCCGATGTCGATAATGAGCGGTACGAACCACTCTTCGACAAGTACATCATCACGGGCAAGACCTATACGACCGCCAGCGGCGCAGTCGTGCCGAATGAGCTTCAGTATTATAACGGTCAAATGGTGCACCTCTACGGCGAGTGCTCCAATGTACCTCTCGTGAATGCCGCATTGGCCGGCAGTGGCTACAGGCCGATAACCTTGAAGTACGCGGACGGCAGGCACGCGGCTGTCGCACAGCTCTGGTCGAATAAGTTCACCGACACCTCGATCGGGCCGTATGCCGCTATGTTCATAGTGGTTGCTGCCGTGGCGGACAACGCTCCCGAAAGCCAGGCGTCCCTGAAGGCGGCCTCCAACGGCGCATCGAGCGTGCTTGTGATGCTTGATGGATCGTTCGATCCCGCAGCAGCGGTGTATGAGAACAAAGCGCGGATGTACATGTTCCGACTGCTCGATACGACCCAGGTTGCGATCGACGTCGGCCGCGAGCGCATGGGTACCGACAAGCGGCCCGGGACCATCGACATGGCGTGCATCGGTCGCCGGCTTCACTTGTCGATCAAAGACCAGCACAGACGTGGCGTCGTCCAGGGAGACCTGGCGCTTACCGGGGATCCGACGGCATACGAGTCAGTGGTAGCTCAGGCGGCCAAAACAGCCGGCGTCACGCTGCAGGCGCTTCCGCGCGGTGCCGAATGCGTCTACCCGGCGGTCGCGCGCATCGGGCAGGGGCCGGTCGTTTGCTGGCAGTGGCGAAGCGATGTCGCCCCTCGGCTGCAGCCGGTGATGCCAGGATCTTTGCACTTCGACCGGAGTTCGGAAGAAGGTCGGACCCTTCTCGCATGGGGCTTCACGCCCAAAGTGCTGGGTTTTTTTCCCAAGGTGCGGGGGGTGATCACCGGCCTGGCGGATCAGACCCCGCGTTGCGCCCGCGACAGTTCGGCTGCATGCGAGGGAATGGCAAACGCCGGCTCGCGCCTTCGTTGGGGGGCATCCGAAGAGGCCGCCTCTGCCCCATTCCGCTTGGCTTGGAATACGAGCTTCCTCGGATCATTGAAGGTGGTGCTCCGCAAAGAATTGGTCGGCCCAATGTCCGACGGCCTCCGGGTCAATTGGCACATCACGGAAGGGACCTTCGTTGGGCCGGGTCACGATGCCGTCGTGTTACCCGGCGCGGCGGACTGGATGCATATCCGCCCGGATGGAATTGCGATCGTCAACGTCCGGGCGTGTTTCGAGACGCGGGACCGTGTTCGCGTGTACGGCGCCTACGGCGGGGTCGCCGATTTTGGTCCCGACGGCTACGCTCGGGCGCTGCGCGGTGAGTATGACCAGCAAATCTCCGCCGTGGTCACACCGACATATGAGACTGCGGATCCGAGGCTCGAATGGCTCAACCGCGTCCAGTGCATCGGTGTGGGGAAGGTGGACATGAGCGCGCTTCGCGCGCAGTTCGACATGTACGTGGTGCGGGTGGGGGAGCGAGCACAAGAGGCGTCCAGCGCTGCAGCACAGTCACCGATACCGGAGCAGATCATCACCGCGGTTGAACGTTTTCGCGCCGCGATTCCTGCCAATTTCGATCCGATCTACGTCGAGAAAGTCGTCATACCGTTCTTCCTGACGAACGTTTACGAAGGGGAGCGGCCCCTGTTGCCAATGATTGACCTTAATTTCAGTAAGGAGAATGCACTCCCTCGTGATCGTTTTGGTCTCATCTATCGTGACTGGAAAC
Organism: Bradyrhizobium sp. 61; assembly: GCF_023073075.1. Lineage (NCBI taxonomy): Bacteria > Pseudomonadati > Pseudomonadota > Alphaproteobacteria > Hyphomicrobiales > Nitrobacteraceae > Bradyrhizobium > Bradyrhizobium sp. 61. The sequence goes on from NZ_JADPIU010000108.1 coordinate 2,471, forward strand.
CGACCCCTGAGGAGGGCGTGATGGTTTTCCTGCAAGGTCTCGAGAAGCGGGGTGAGAATAATCTTCGCAAGCGAATCTATTTTTCGGCGGTGACGCCCGATCTCTATAAGCCGATGTACTGCGCCAAAGTTACAGCTTTTTTTGACAAGCTCTTAGATCAGAAATTCGCTGACAGGCCATTCATGCAGCATTACCTCGACCACTATTTCGACCTCTATTGGGACCTTCACCTTGGACTTGTTGGCAGCGATATTCCCCGTGAGGTTCGTGAAATAGGAGCGGCGTTCAATACAGTCTTTGCGTATCGGGATCCCTTGCTGCCAATTACCTACCAAAACTATATGAAGGTTCGTGAGCTTCAGGATTTTCTCAAATCGTGGATCGGCAAACGCATCGACGATATCCAATCGGGCAAAATCAAAAATCCCGAGAGAACCATGGCCTGGCATTGGCTGAAGAATGCCCAGGACGGCGGTCATTTCAGCAAGAAGGACATGGTCATTGAGTGCCTCCACGATTTCGTCGCGCTAAGCCAATGGGGCAATGCGATTTTCCGGGTCATGTCGCTCCTGTCGGAAGACCGTGGCGATCAGGCCGTGCGGGCGTCATTTCAGAAAACAATGAGCGGAAATTTCGACGCTGCCGGGGGCGCGTCCTTCTCGCCACTTGAGCTATTCGTAATGGAATTGTTTCGCGTGATTTCGCCGAACAGTGGCAGCGTCTCCACCATCCATGATACGAGATCAAGCGGGGGGTCTCCGCAGCAAAAGTTGGGCCTACCGTTTGAACGGGACAGCTATGTATCCACGCCGCATGCCAGCACCAGCCTGGATCCGGTTCACTGGACGGATCCAAATACGTTCGATCCGCAACGGTATCTCCGCGTCCCGACCAGCGCGCAGATCAACGATGACAAGTGTCGGCAAATCGGCCTGGCACGGTGCCCGTTCGACATCACCAATTTCAAGGTCAAGGACGGACGAAACGCCCATATTACAAATAGCGGCTTCGGCACCTTATTTGTCGTTGCGGACGAACGAAGCTATCCGGTTTGTGACTATGCCGGCTTTGCTCCGTTCGGCTTTGGATACCGACGATGTGCGGGTGAACGACTGACAATTCTCGTATTTGAGGATTTTTTGCGAAAGGTCTGGCGCGACAAGATCGCGTTTCGGAAGCTTGATCTGGCAAATCCTGCTCGCGTACCAGTCGGACTGGACGCAGTGATCCAAGACGATATCGGGTTCTACAGATCCGCCTTGCGATAGCGTATCGCGCCGCTGGCAAGCGGTTTTTCGCCGTCGCAAGCGGGCTGGCGCCGGCGTGGGGAGATCCACCAGGTTGCCCAACTACCGGCAGCAGCCCCTGTCCTGTACACGCAATACAATGTAGTCTATTAGACAGAACCAGGATCCGAAGTCGGTCGAGCAAATGCAAGGCAAATGCTATGGATCGAAAAGCGCGGTCGAAGACTCGGGGCTCTCTCCTCCGGGGGCGTTGCCGCTGTCGCGTTTACCGGGACTTGCCGATGCGGCTGGCGTCCAGACCGGGGCGGCCCAAAAGCGCGGCCTTCTTCGACAACCTTTTGACGCGCTTCAATCGGTACGCCAAAACGCTGCGCGCTCGGGAGACTCCTCGGTGCGGCAGGCGGCGGCTTGCACACCCCCCATGGTGACCAATCCCGGCGATCTCATTGCGCGCGCACTCGAAATCCTCGCCGAGGAAGACGAAGCATGGCGGGTGCGCCGGGGTCTCGATCTCACGCCGCGGAGCGTCCGGTGAATTCCCCGTCGCGCGGATTCGTCGATAGACGGCCGTGCGTTTTCGCGGAAGCTGCGGCAAAGCCCTCGCCTATTCCGGCGTGTGACCGGTTTCTTCCGGCGCCTTCCCTGACGCTGCAAACGGATGAAGCTTTAGCTACGGCAGCATGCATGCCTTCGATGCAGCGCGCACGGGACGGCTCGGAGTTGCGATGGGGCGAGGCGGATACGCCCGTGCCGCCCGCGGTGATTTCTCCGGGAACCCCGGCATCGGTCACGGTAGCGGTCTCTCCAGTGCGGCCGGGTCACGCTGTCACGGTAGAGTACCGGGTGAACGGAGGCCCGGTCCGCCAGGCAATCGGGCAATCCGCGCCGCGCGTCCACGGTGCGAACGGTCGGCTATTCCGGGCGCTCCTGCCGGGCCAATCCGGCGGAACGGTGAAGTTTCTGCCGGTGCTTGGCTTTGCCGGCCAGCCGATCTCTCCGCGCCTACGGGAGTCCGCCAAATGTCCCCGGTATCAGGTGGGTTGCGGAGCGGCCCCGGTCGAGACCGCTGCTCTACCTGCGGGCGAGCCTCGCTGGGACTGGGATGCCACGTTCCTCTGGGCCGGCACGGTGGCCATCCGTACGGAGGTAATAGGCGTTATGCCGGATGGACTGCGGATCAACTTGCACGTCACGGAAGGACGCTTCGTTGGGCCGCGCTTCGAGGGGATCGTCCGGCCCGGCGGGGTCAACTGGCTGCGCATCCGCAAGGACGGTGTTGGAATAGTCAACGTGACGGAGTGTCTGCAGACGCGGTCTGGTGCGCGGATCGATTGCTTGTATGATGGCGTCCTTGACCTGGGTGCGGACGGCTACGCACGCGCCATCCGCGGCGACTTCGGTATACTGCCGCCGTTCGTTCTTGCTCCGACCTACGCGACCGCTGACAAAGAACTCGCCTGGCTCAACCGCGCCCAGTGTATTGGCGTTGGCAGAGTGGACATAAAGACGCTTCGCGCCTCGTACGACATATACGTCGTAACGGCGGGGGCAGCAAAACATGTAGAGTGAAGACTTATTCGAAGCCGCACTCGTGGAGTGCGCGCAGACGGTGTTTTGAGCTCAAGATATTTGCGTTCGTGCGCAAGCACAAACGACATCTCGTTCCCGATGTATCTGATTAGGGGGGCCTCTGAGATGACAACCGATAATCCGCAAGTGCCTTGGACCGACGAGCAGTGGGCTCGCGTCAACAAAGCCGTTCAAGAGGAAGCTAGCCGCGTACGGATCGCGGCGACATTCCTTCCGTTACTTGGACCGCTGCCCGGGGATACCGACTTCGTGAGGGAGGAAGTTATCCCGCGGGATGCGATAACTATTCGGGACAGGGATGTCATCCAGTTGGCGACGTTACAGGTAAAAGTGTTCGTGCGCGGTGCGCAGATGGCCGATCCGGAGATGACCAGCGTGCTGGCCTTATTCCGGCGCGCTGCCAGCGTGCTGGCTCGTCTTGAGGACGCCGTCGTCTTCAGGGGATTGGTGCCAGACTTGGCATTCCCGGGACAGTTTGCCCCTCCCATAGTTGTCGGCCCACGGCAAAGGGTCTGGGAAATCACCGGCGGGCAGGTAAGCCGTGGACTTTGGACAATCCCACGCCGATTCCCTGAGGTGCCGCAGGTGAACATTGCAGCGGTGCCGCTCAACACCAAAGACGCGCGGCTGGTGGTCGGGGTAGCCCAGGCCATTGGCCTCCTGGAAGAGCAGGGCCATTTCGGGCCGTTCGCGGTGGTGCTTGACCAGGCGCTGTTTCTTGTCGCTCAGACGCCAACGGAGGCTCTCGTATTGGCGCAAGATCGCATCCTCCCGTTTCTGGGCGGCGGTCCGCTGCTCCGCTCGTCCACGCTTAACGTCACTCCCGGCGTTGCGAACGGCGTGGTTGTGGCACTTGGCGGCGAGCCAGTCGAGCTAGTCATCGCCACAGACGTGTGCGTCCAGTTCCTGCAGGTCACAGCCGATCCGAATTTCGTCTTCCGTGTGTGCGAAAAGATGGCGCTCCGCATCAAGGAACCCGAAGCGATCGTACGGCTGATTGAATAGGCGCCGCGACTTCGGGGCACCATAGCGATTGACATTTCCGACGATCGCGGCGTGTACGGACAAATGTCTCGGGGGCTAAGCGCACTTGATCGCTACTCGCCTCGGTACAAAACTAAGAGGAGATAAAAATGCCAAAGCCGGCGAAGAAAGCGGCAAAGAAGGCTGCGCCGAAGGAGGCCGCCAAGAAGGTAGCTGAGAAAACCGCGAAGAAAGCGGCAAGGCAGGTTAATCGAGCAAAAAAGATAATACAAAAGCCAATCACAATAGACATTGAAGTTTTGGAATCGGTCCATGCGATGACGGAGGACAAGGCCCGGGAGACAATTGGCCAAACCAGAAGCGTGAGGATCAACGAGGACACGCCGAAAAACCAAAAAATAACTGTGACAGTCGAACCGGAAAACCAAAGAATAACTATGGAAGCGCCGACCGACATCGGTGACGGTCTATTGTTCATTGACTTAATTGACGAACGCGGGGCGCCCATGGCTACCCTCGCATACGATCTGAAAGCAGGAGAATTCCGTCAGCCTGTGCGCGAACCCGAGGCTTCCCCTCTGACCGATCTGCAGCGCGTCTTTGAGCTCGCGCTGCGGATCGTTAAAGGCCGCGCTCAGGGTGTTCTTGGAACATGATCCCAAGGGGCTCTACGCGGACTTGGCAAAGGCTAAGCTTAAGGAGATGCCGTGAAGGCCAATCGGTAAATTCGCCCAATTCCTAATACGGATCGCTTCGAGCTTCTCTACTTGGTCAAATACAGATGGCTGCTGGCGTACGTTTGGCAACTTTGGGCAATGAAGCTCGTGCTTGAAAGTGCTCGTCAGATCGTCGAGAGTGATCCGATGTATCGCGTCCCGCGCGCTCGGTGACGCCTCCAAAGCTGGCTAAAAGTCGGACTAAGTGGTCATGGCTCGGTGAAGCATGCCTACTAAAGTTATCGTCTTGGGCGGCGGTGTCGCCGGCATGAGTGCCGCGCACGAGTTGGTCGAGCGCGGCTTTGATGTCGTGGTGCTCGAGAGTGGCGATATTGCGGGAGGCAAGGCCCGCAGCATTCCCGTCTTCCACGAGGGCGAGGACACCAGCGGACATCAGGTCGCCGATGGCGCTGGGAGCTCGATCCAGCATCGGGTGCCCGGCGAGCATGGGTTTCGATTCTTCCCAGGTTTCTACAAGCACGTAATCGAGACCATGCGCCGCATACCGTCGTTTGACGGGAGCAAGGTGGCGGATCACCTGGTGCCGACCACGCGACTGGAGTTCACGCAATACGACGAGCCCCCGTTCGTCGTACCGGCGGGCTTTCCGCTCGCGCCCCGCGACGCCGGCACCATGTTGCGGGACATCCTGCTGTTGTTCGAACACTCCACTGGCCTCACTCCCGACGATCTGGCATTCTTCGGTGCGCGCGTCTGGCAGATACTCACGTCGTGCCACCAGCGCCGGCTCGCAGAATACGAGCGCACGAGCTGGTGGGAGTTCGTCGGCGCCGAGCAGCGGTCCGCGTCATACCAGAAGTTCCTCGCCACCGGCATTACGCGCTCGCTGGTGGCGTCCAAAGCGCGCAAGGCCAGTGCGCGCACCATCGGCGACATCTTTGTGCAGTTGGTGCTCACGATCCTGAACCCGATCGCGGGATCGACTGATCGCGTGCTCGACGGGCCGACGAATCTCGTCTGGATCGATCCGTGGCTTGCGTATCTCGAATCGCGCGGGGTGCGGTATGTCAAGAACGTGCGGGTCGAGGAGATCCTTTACGAGAACGGACGGATTACCGGCGTCGTCGCTCGCCAGCAAGGTCAGCGCATCATGGTGCATGGCGACCACTACGTGGCGGCGCTCCCGCTCGAGGACATCGTCCCCCTGGTGAGCGACCGCCTGGCGGCAGCCGACCCGACGCTCGCCAACCTGCGCGCGCTGGCTCCGAACCTGGAGTGGATGAACGGCGTACAGTTCTATCTGCACCGCGCGGTGCCGTCGGCGCACGGGCACGTGATTCACATCGACACCGAATGGGCGCTCACGAGCATCTCGCAGCTTCAGTTCTGGCGTGATGTGCCGTCTGAGCTGTTCCGAGACAGCGATGTGCACGGCATCCTCTCGGTCGATCTTTCCGATTGGACGGCGCCGGGATCGGACGGACGCCCAGCTATGCGGTGCTCGCGTGAAGAAGTGGTGCGCGAGACATGGAATCAACTGAAGCGCTCGGTCAATGATGCCGGTGATGAAGTGCTGCGCGATGAGGATTTGCATTCGTGGTTTCTCAGCGCGAACATTGAGAACGATCCGGTACGCCCGGGCTGGCTACGGAATTCCGAGCCGCTGCTGGTGAATCACGTCGAAACCTGGGCCTTGCGTCCCGAGGCGACCACCGCCATTCCAAACCTCTTTCTGGCGTCGGACTACGTTCGCACGCATACCGACCTCGCGACGATGGAGGCAGCCAATGAGGCGGCTCGGCGCGCAGTGAATGGGCTGCTTGACGCCGTGAAATTCGACGGAAGCCGCTGTGAGCTGTGGCCGCTGCACGAACCTGAAATCCTCCTGCCATGGCGGCTGCACGATGCTGCGCGATACCAGGCCGGCCTGCCGTGGGACGCTTCACTCGCGCAGGTAGCTGCCCACGCCTTACGCGGTGCGTCGCCGCTCCTGGAGCAGGCGAGCTCCCTGCTCGAGCAGGTATCGCCGTTCACCCATGCCGTCGCCGACACGCTCGACCCGCACAGTGCGGCCGCGGATGATGTCGGCGCGCTTGATACGGTCGACCCGGCGACGATGGCGCGCCGCTTGGTTGATGTGCCCACCCTGCAGGATGCGTTGATCAAGGTCGCGGACACTGTGCCATTGGCCGGCGAGATCGTAGGCCCGGCCGGCTTCCTGGACCGCCTGGTGTGGTATCGCGACATGCTGGCCGATATGCTCACAGAAGGTGTACCGACGTGGGAACCGCAGCGCCACCTGTATGGGCTCGTGACGGATTTCATGGGCCGGTCAGGCAAGGGCCTTCGTCCTGCCCTCTGCATCGCGACCGCGAGAGCGCTGGGCGGCCGCGCGGAGGATGCGTTTCCTGCCGCCGCCGGCCTGGAAATGCTGCACAATGCATTTCTCGTGCACGACGATATTGAAGACGGTAGCGACTGGCGGCGTGGCGTTGCGACAATGCATCGTCGCGCCGGGATTCCAATTGCCGTGAACACCGGCGATTCCATGAACGCACTCGCTATGCGCCTTTTCCGCAAGACCGGCGAGCGGCTCGGCCCGGTGACGGCGCTGCGCATCTTCGACGAAGTCGATCACATGGTCGTCGAGACCTTGGAGGGGCAGGCCAACGAACTAGGATGGGTACGAGACAATGATCTCACAGTTACGACAGACGATTATCTGCGGCTCGTGCTCAAGAAAACGGCCTGGTACAGCTTCATTCACCCCATGCGGATTGGTGCACTCGTTGCCAACGGCGAGGACCAGAATCTTGGTAGGTTTGATCGGTTTGGCTATCTGCTTGGACTGGCTTTCCAGATCACCGACGATGTTCTTAACCTGGTTGGCGACATTGGGCGTTACGGCAAGGAGATCGACGGAGATCTCTGGGAAGGCAAACGGACGCTTCTGCTCGCGCACGCCCTGGGTCGGGCGAATCCCACTGACCGTGCGTGGATTAGCACCTTTCTGGCGCGGCCCCGCGAGCGACGTTTGCCGCGCGAAGTGCTGAGGCTACATCAGATCATCGCGGACGGCGGGAGCATCCCATGGGCGCAGCGAGCGGCAGCCGAATTTGCAGAGGCTGCAGCGCGCGAATTCCACAACTCGGCGTTCGCCGGTGTGCCTGCAGGTCCAGACCTCGAATGGCTGCGCACTTGCATAAACTTCCTGACCCAGCGCGACGCGTAATCGGGTTCAGGTTGGAATGAATGGGGACATCGTAACCCGATTGCTCTTAGATCCCTTGATTGAGTCCCGCCAGGAAAGCTGCATCTGCGCGCGACCGCGGCACAGCCGTCCTACTGCAACTTTCCAGGGTTATAGTAGGTTGTCGCGGAACGTCTGCGCGACAACGTTCGGCAGCACCGGAGAATCGTATGGAGCGCCTCAGCAAGCCAATCGATGCGGACATCCCGTTGCTTGAGAAAAGCGCTGATCAGCTCGGCTATGTGGTGCCCGATCTTGAGCAAGCCATCAAGGGCTGGATAGACCAGGGTATCGGGCCCTGGCTCACGGTTGGTCCGGTGGTGGTCACTGATAACAAGTATCTGGAGAGGCCCTCACGCCCGCTGATCATGTTCGGATTCTGCCAGGTCGGCGGGGTGCAGCTGGAGCTTATTCAGCCGCTCGACAATGAGCCGTCAAGCTGGCGCGCCTTCCTTGCGGCCGGAAGGAGCGGTCTTCAGCACTGCGGTTTTTGCGTCGAGCCGCACGATTACCAGCGGTCCGTCGCGCAGACCAAGGCGTGTGGCGCGACGATCCAGCAGATGATGTCTTTTTCGGGCGCCCGCTTCACCTATTTTTCCCTGCCTGCTCGCGCCGGTCCTCTGATGGAACGAATTCGTCTTGGAGAGGTGGCGCCTGAAAAAGCAAACGCAGTGCGCAATTCCATCGCGGGGGGTTGCGAGATCGTAGAATTGATCGAGTTCCAGCCCCGTATCCGCGAGATGTTCGCAAAAGTTACGCAAGCAGCGGCCACTTGGGACGGCAAGGCCAGGCCCGTTCGTCACCTGATAGGGCCTGTCGCAAAGGCAGCAATCGGTTCGCACTTGCTCCGAACTATGCGATTCCGGTGATGTATTTTCGTGGCGGCGCGACGCACGGTATGTGGCGGCATGCTCGCCTTTGACGGCGGCGCATTGGCCTTGATCGCGATCCGCTGCACCGGCATCACGCCGAACGAGCGCGGCCGGTTTGCGAGGCTTGGCGGCCAAGCTCGATCCGCCGACATCGCGCGGCGATCCTTTGAAATCGATGGTTGCGGTCATGGCGGCATCGATGCGCGCGCCTGTTCGAGCGATCAATTGCGCGACGTTTCGCTGCTCTCGCTCATGCCTTGAGCTGCTCCAGCAGCGATTTGGCCTCCTTCAAGTCCAGCGTGTCGAAACCCTCGGTGAACCAACCATAGACCGGGGCGAGAATATCGTGGGCCTGCTGTCGTTTGCCCTGATCGTACCACAGCCGCGCCATGCTCACAGCCGCACGCAGTTCCCAGGACTTTGCCTGCTGCTGACGAGCGACCGCCAGCGCATGTTCGAAATATTCTTCCGCTTTCGTTGCGTTTGGGTTGGGCGACGATAGCTCGATTTCGCCTGCCACGCGCTTGATCTCGGCCTCAAACCAACTTTCCTTGGTTGTTTCTACCTGGGTCATCGCTTCGCGAATGCAGTCCCGTGCATCATCGAAGTGGTCGAGTTCAGCATGAGCGCCCGCCAGATACGACAAGCAGAATGGCACTAGCGCTGTTGCCGCCGTTGACCGACGTGCGATGATACCCGAGTCGATCACATGGACCGCGTCTGAGGCCTTCCCAGTGAGGGCCAAGACGCAACCTTGGACCACCATTCCGAGCGACCCCCAAAACAATGAACCTCTCTCGTCTGCCAGGGGGACAAGTTCATTAGCTTCGGCGCTTGCTGCCGCATAGTTTCCGCAGCAGATATGGGTAAAGGATGTATGGAACAGGGCATACATCAAAGTGGCTGCTTGGCCGATCTCGCGCGCTTCCTTGAGCGCCTGTTCAGCGTCTCTGCCTGCAGCCTCGGGGAAGCCAAGAAGCCATAGAGCCCAGGACCGATAGGAGAGGGCTGCGACCCTAATGTCCTGGCCAAATCGAGCCGCCAGCGTACGATGCTCGGCGGGTTTGTAGATCGCGATCGCCTGATCGTAATGTGCCAGACTTTCTGCAAGGACGCCCGTACACGTCAGAGACGTAGCCATAATACGATGCCCAAGCATGAGCGGAACCATTGTTCCCTGCTTCTCGGCAAGCGCCAAGCACTCTGTCGCAAGGTCGAGGAGAGCGTCGCTTTTGAACTTTATATAGTTCGTGACCCAGAACCCATAGAGGACTGAAAACAGGAGCAACGGGTCTTCAGGGGGCTCTCCGAGTGACTCCGCTTGCTCGATGAAGGCGCGGGCTCGATCGAGAGATGCGATAGTCTCAGGGGCCGCGTGGCCCTTGGTGTTCATCAAGGCATTCACAAGCGCGACCTCCAGTTTGATCTGGTCGCCACGCAGCGCTGGTGTGCCCGGCAGCGTCGCAATCTGTGAAAGAGCGCGGATTAGCTGAACCGTCGCCTCTACTAGCGCTGAACGCGCTAGCGACCGCTGTCCCGCCTTGCCCCATAAGGCCGCCGCCCTCTCGATCAGCCCGGCCTCAGTGCAGTGATGTGCTAGCCGTTCCGGCTGGCTCTCGGCTGTTTCGGCGAATTGGCTTTCAATTGCTTCGGCAATGCGTGCATGGAGCGCGCGGCGGGGCTGGCGCAGCAACGTGCTATAGGACGCGTCCCGCACCAAAGCATGCTTGAATAGGTAAGTTGCATTCGGCGGCGAGCCTAACCTGAAAAGCAAACCAGCCTTTATGAGACGGTTCAGCACTGATCCCAGTTCCGCCGCTGGCACGCGCACCACCGCCGCCAGGAGAGCATGCGAAAACTCCCGGCCGATCGCCGCGCCAATCTGTGCCACTTCTTTGGCGGGGCCGAGCCGGTCGAGCCGCGACATCAATGAGGCGTGCAAACTTGCGGGGACTGCCCAGGCCGGGGACGGAATGACGGCAATCGTGCGTTCGACTGCGCCGTGGCCCTCCGCCTCCAGCACTGCCTTCGTCATCTCCTCCACGAACAGGGGGACGCCATCGGTACGTTCGATGATGTCCTGCCTGATGCCCGCCGGCAGCAGCTTGCTGCCGACTACGCCGTCGATCATGGCGCCGACTTGGTGTTTCGTCAGCCGATTGATCGTCATGGCGGTCACGTGCTGCCGCCCGATCCAGGGCGGATCGAATTCCGGGCGGAATATCACAATCATTAGCGCGCGAAGGGTCTCAATCCTGGCCACGATCCGGCCGAAAGCTTCTAGGCTCGTAGGATCGGTCCAATGCGCATCCTCAAAGATTATCAAGACTGGGCTTTGCCGTGTAAGCGCTTCTAATTGTGAGATGAGCGCTTCGAATGTTCGCTGCCTGTGCTGCTGCGGGGTCAATTTGAGGGCGGGATAGCGTCCATCATTCGGAAGCGACAGCATCTCGGCAAAGAGCGAAGCGTCCCCGATCGAGGTCGAGGTCTGAGCGAGCAGGGTATCAAGCTTGTCGAGCCTCGCGTGCAGTGTATCGTCGTGCGCCAGCCCGGCGGCACGTTCCATCTGCCCAATGATCGGATATAGCGCGCTGTCGGTGTGCTGCGGCGAGCAGACATAGCGCAAACGCGTATGCGGCTCTCCGGCGAGTCGTTCCAGAAGCGCGGCAGTGAGACGCGACTTGCCGATCCCAGCCTCACCGGCGATCAGGACCGCCTGGCCTTCACCTGTCTTTGCCCTGGCCCAACGCTGTAGAAGCAATTCGAGTTCTTCCTCCCGCCCGACGAGGGCAGTCAGGCCAGTTGCGTGTAGCGCCTCGAAGCGGCTCTCCACGGAGCTCGCCCGCAACGCCACCCAGGCCCGCGTTGGCGCGGCGATGCCCTTGAGGTCCTGCGGCCGGAGGTCTTGTAGCTCGAAGAGGTTTCCGAGCAGCCTTCGGGTGCCTTCGGCGATGACAACCGTGCTCGGCTCAGCGATCCCCTGCAGACGAGACGCCAGGTTCGGCGTCTCGCCCACCACCCCGCGTTCCTGGGCCTCGCCGGCACCAACGAGATCGCCAACCACGACCAAGCCTGTCGCGACCCCGATACGCACCCGGAGCGGCTCCTGGATACCCAGATTGCCGATCGCCTCGATGATCGCCAGTCCTGCGCGGACGGCACGCTCGGCATCATCCTCATGAGCGTGGGGATAGCCGAAATAGATGAGCACCCCATCGCCCATGTACCTGGCCACGAAGCCGTCGAACCGGGCGACCGTCTCCGCGACGCACTTATGATAAGCGCCGATTACCGAACGCAGATCCTCTGGGTCGAGCGTGGTCGAGAGCGCGGTCGAGCCAACGAGGTCGGTGAACATCACCGTCAGTTGGCGACGCTCGGCGTCGTCTCGCCGAGTTGGCTCGATATCCACGAGTGCAGAAGGTGCCGTTACGGCAGCCGAGACGTTGCTGAGATCGCGGATCGCATGCAGCATTTTCAACCGGTGGCCGAGCGAAACGCCAAGGTCTTTGAGATGTTGGTCGGTCAAGTCGGGGAGAACGGCCATATCAATGTCGTTCTCGGCGAACCTCTGCGCATACTCGGACATGCCGAGCTTTTTGAGCCAGTCCGCAATTTGTTGCACCGCGGTCACCGTGATCCGTGCGTCGCCTATCTAAGTGTTGGCCCGACGACTACAGAAAGAGATTACACAAGAAAGACCGCGAAAGCACGTCCTCACGGGCGCGGAATCGCGATACCAATCGAGCCCTGAATGCCCGCCCTGTGCGCTAGCGATTGGTATAGAGGACCAACAAATCAATGCATGACGTACCGACGCTCGACATGGAGCAGGCCCGGGCGCTATTCCGACAGTTTGCCGAATCCGTGCCCGCGCGGACCTCGGACCAGCGAATTGCTGATCGATGCGCTGGCGAAGATCGCCTGCCCGGGGCCCCCCGGCAAAATTGATTTGCCGCTCGGGGCACCGGACCGTTCTCTGGAAGTCGACGACCTTGCTTCACGCAGTCGATGCAGATGAACACCGCATCGATCCAAGAGCGCAACTGCGTCCGCCCACACCCGCCGCAGTAGCGAACATGTCGCCCGCTAGACTAGGCAAATCCGCCGAGGCGCTTGGCGATGCGGTGCGGATGGCAAGTGATTTTGCTCAGCGCGTCGACATTGTCGAGCGCTGGGTCGGGTCGATGCTCGAAAGCGGCACGCAGGACTGCGCGATCGGCCTTTCGTCCCGGATGATGGTCGCCGCCGGCGGCCGCGCGCGGATCAAGGACTGTGTTGCAAAATCCGGCCTTAGCGCCAGTCAATTCCAGCGCCGGTTTGCGACGCAAGTCGGAATGGCACCAAAGCTGTTCGCACGCACCATCCGGTTCGACCGGGCGCTGGCGTCTCGTCGCAATACCCCGAGCCGTTCGTCGAAGGATATCATCCACGAACTCGGTTATTTCGACCAGGCCGATTTCATCCGCGAACGCCACGCCTTTGCCGGTCTGCCGCCTGGCGGCCTCGTCGGCGAGTGGGACAACATCTTTTTTCCGGCGGATGACTGAAATTTACAAGCGCACTTCTGGGTCCTCGCGCTAGGTCTGTCGTCAATCGAGCTGCGGGAGAGCGGTTGTCATGTTGACGAATCTGGCGCGCTTCAATGCCATCATAGAGCGCGGCTTTTCCCAAGGCGACCTCACGGACGCGGACGAAATCTGCGCCGAGAACCTCGTCGAGCACGAGTATCTGTCGCCCACCGATATTCCCGGTCCGCAAATCCTGAAGGCGCAAATCGAGGATGCGAGGCGTAGCATCAGGGATCTGACACTTGCGGTCGAAGCGGTCGTGGAGGCTGGCGATACTGTGTGGGCACGCAGCAAGGCAACGGGCGTCGATCCACGCTCGGGCAAGCCAGTCGCCATTGATGTCATGGACATCTGCCGCTTTGCCGACGGCAAGCTCGTCGAGCGCTGGGGGGGGCCGGACCGGTTTGCGCTTCTTCATCAGGTTGGAGCGCTGCCGCCACGTAAATAGGTCGAATGGGCCCATTTGAGTCGAAAAAAAACTCGCGATTCAATGGAATCCCGCGAGATCGCACCACAATTCTTTGGAATTCGACTCGTGAATCGTTGGAATCGAATCGGACCCAATTTGGCGCGACAGTGGTTGATTTGCTTGGTGGGCCCGGCAGGACTCGAACCTGCAACCAGACCGTTATGAGCGGCCGGCTCTAACCATTGAGCTACAGGCCCCGCCGCGGGACGGCCGCGAATGTGCGGCCGGCAACGGTGCGCGGTTCGTTTACAGGGATGGAGGCGGGGGTGCAATGCTGGCTCCGGCGGATGGAAACACCGGAGCAGCGCAGCCAGCAATTTTTGAATTACCGAAATTGACGATGATGCCCTTATGCTCCTGTTTTGCCCGACGAGTCAAATGACCCTCGCGAGGAGCCATTTTTCATCGTGCGTAACCCCTTGTAATCGCTGGCCTGTTCTACGGTGCATGGGGTTGTTTTCGCAGTTATTGTGTTGAGGGAGACCCTTGGGTCCCCCGAACGTCTTGCCAGCGGGCGGACGAAGCCGGCCGCGAGGTCTGCCTAGTCCACCGAAACCCCGGCGAACTCCACCACCTTCTTCCACTTCTCGGTCTCGTCGGCGACCAGCTTGCCGAACTCGGCTGATGTCATCGGCTTCGGGATGCCGCCATTCTCGGTCAGCCGCGCGATGACCTTCGGGTCCTTCAGGGCTTCGCCGACGGCCTTGTTGAGGATCTCGATCACTTCGGGCGGCGTGCCCTTTGGCGCGGAGATGCCGTAGAAGCCGACCGATTCGAAGCCCGGCACGGTCTCGGCGATCGCCGGCACGTCGGGCACGGTTGGCCAGCGCTGCGGCGAGGTGACGCCGAGGGCGCGGACAGTGCCGCCGCGCGACTGCTCGAGCGCGGAGGGGAGGTTGTCGAAGATCAGCTGCACCTTGTTGGAGATGATGTCGGGGAAGGCGATGGCCGAGCCGCGATAGGGCACGTGCACCATGTCGCACTTGGTCATCACCTTGAACAGCTCCGCCGACATGTGCACCGAGGTGCCGTTGCCGGACGAGGCAAAGGAGATCTTGCCGGGATTGGCCTTGCAGTAGTCGATGAACTCCTGAACCGTCTTCACCGGCATTGCGTTGGAGACGACCAGCATGTTGGTGAGCTGCATGATGCTCGCGACCGGCACGGTGTCGCGCAGGAAGTCGTAAGGCAGCTTCTTGTAGAGCGAGGTCGAGATCGCGTTGTTGGGCGCGACGAACAACAGCGTATAGCCGTCGGGAGCTGCGTTGATCGCGGCGGCGGCCGCGATGTTGCCGCCGGAGCCGGCGCGGTTCTCGACGATGAATTGCTGGCCGAGGCGATCCGAGAGCGCTTGCGCCATGATCCGCGCCACGATGTCGACCGGGCCGCCGGCGGCGAAGCCGATCATCCAGTGCACGGGGCGGTCGGGGTAGCCGGCGGCGGAGGCGGGAGGGGAGGCGTTGAGGAGAGTTGAAAGAAACAGCAGCCCAAAAACAGTGTTACGCAAAATTCGCAACATGACGTCTCCCATTGTTCTATTGTCGTTGGGCTGCATGCTTTCACAAAAACCGCCCGCTGCCTACATCGCCGCAAGTCGATGTTGACGCGGGGCGGCCGGGACTCATCATGAGATTCGCAATCACAATCCTTCTCGGCGCGGCGCTGCTCGCAAATCCACTCGCAAGCCCCGTTGCTGCTCAAACCGGAGGCAACGCCATTCCGACCACGACACTCAGCTTGGGTACCGCGACGCCCGGCGGCGGCTTTCCGCTCTATGGCAACGCCTTTGCGGAAGCGATGAACGCGGCCGATCCGCAAATCACCATCGCGCCCCGCAACACCAAGGGCAGCAACGAGAACATTCCGCTGCTGGAGAAGGGCGAGCTCGATCTCGCGCTGGTCGCGG
The DNA here is from genome assembly GCF_023073075.1 of Bradyrhizobium sp. 61. Lineage (NCBI taxonomy): Bacteria > Pseudomonadati > Pseudomonadota > Alphaproteobacteria > Hyphomicrobiales > Nitrobacteraceae > Bradyrhizobium > Bradyrhizobium sp. 61. The sequence goes on from NZ_JADPIU010000108.1 coordinate 18,037, forward strand.
GCGAGCCGGCCTACGAGGCGTTTGCCGGCATCGGCCGCGCGCCTGTGCGGTTGAAGATCCTCACCGCGATCTATTCCAACCCCGGCATGTTCGTGGTGCGGGCGGACAGTCCGTACAGGACCATTCGCGATCTCGTCGGCCAGCCCGTCGCGTTCGGCGCCAAGGGCTCGGGCCTGCCGATCCTGGCGCGCTACGTGCTCGATGGCCTTGGTCTGAAGCAGGACGAGGACTTCAAGGCGATCTATCTCGACCGCGCCGGCGATGGCCCCGCGATGGTCGAGGACGGCCGCGTCGCCGCGCTGTGGGGCGCCGGCATCGGCTGGCCCGGCTTTGCCGCGGTGGCATCGAGTGCGTCAGGCGCGCGCTTCATTGCGCCGACCGCTGAAGAGATCACGCGCATTCGTGCCAAGCATGCGTTCCTGAAGCCGCTGCGCGTGCCGGCCGGCTCCTATCCGAAGCAGGCCGAGCCGATCGCCTCGCTCGGCTCGTGGAGTTTCGTCCTCACGCGCGAGGATCTCCCCGATGACGTCGCCTATCGCCTCGCGAAGACGCTGCACGGCGCCGAGGCGGCGTTCTGCAAGCAGCTCGCGCAGGCCTGCGAGACCACGGCGTCGAACACGGTCGCGGCAGCGCCGAAGCCGGAGCTGATCCATCCGGGCGTGATGAAGTATTTTCGCGAGATCGGGGTCGTCAAATAGCGAATGGCGAGTGGTGAGTAGCGAATGGAAGCGTCCCCATTCGCCACTCCCTATTCGCCATTCGCCAATCTCACTTCTTCACCAGCGGACACGCTGGGTCCGGTGGGCCAAACGCCTTCTCGCCCGAGATGGTCGTGAGGATCTTGTAATAGTCCCACGGATATTTGCTCTCCTCCGGTGTCTTCACCTGCACCAGCCAGAGGTCGTGCACCATCAGATTGTCCTCGCGCAGTTTGCCGTTGCGGGCGAAGAAATCCTCGATCGGCTTTTCCCGCATCTTCGCCGCGACCTTGAGCGGATCGTCGGTGCCGGTCTTCTTGATGGCGTTGAGATAGTGCATCACGCTCGAATAGACGCCGGCCTGCCACATCGACGGCATCTTGTTCATCTTGGCGAAATAGCGCTTCGACCATTCGCGGGTCTTGTCGTCCATGTCCCAATAGAACGACGTCGTCAGCAACAGCCCTTGGGCGGCCTGCAGGCCGAGGCCGTGGATGTCGGTGATCAGCGCCAGCAGCGCCGCCATCTGCTGGCCGCCCTTGAACACGCCGAACTCCGAGCCGGTCTTGATCTCGTTCATGTTGTTGGGGGGACCTGCGGCAATGCCGATGATCTTGGCCTTGGAGGCCTGCGCCTGCAGCACGAAGGAGGAGAGGTCGGGGGTTGCCAGCGGCGGCCGCACCGAGCCCAGCACCTTGCCGCCATTGGCGGTGACGACGCTGGAGGCGTCGCGCTCCAGCGAATGGCCGAAGGCGTAGTCGTCGGTGATGAAGAACCAGCTGTCGCCGCCGCGCTTGACCACCGCATCCGCAGTGCCGACCGCGAGCGCGCGGGTGTCGAACACCCACTGGATCGCGTAGGGCGAGCAGAACTTGCCGTGGAAATCCGCCGTGCCGGTGGAGTGGGTGATGAACAGCCGCTTCTTCTCGTTGGCGATGTTCTGCACCGCGAGCCCGACCGCGGAAACCGGCACGTCGACGATCAGGTCGACCTGGTCGACATCGTACCAGCGCCGCGCGATGCCGCCGCCGATATCGGCCTTGAGCTGGTGGTCGCCGATCACGATGCTGATCGGCTTGCCGAGCACCTTGCCGCCGAAATCGTCGATCGCCATCTGCGCCGCCGTCACCGAACCCTGGCCGGTCGGCGCGGAGGCGGGGCCGTTCATGTCGGTGAGCACGCCGATCTTGACGATGTCGTCGGAAACCTGCGCCGACGCCGTACCCGGCAGCAGCGCCGCCGCCAAGAACGTCGCTGCAAAGCCGGCCGCGACCGGCAGTCCAAATCTCGTTGGATTCACGCTTGTCCTCCCCTGATCCGGCTCGTTGGTCGGTGTTGCCCGGGTATGGCCCGGCTGAATTGGTTTCTTTTGCAACTATTTGGGGGCGGGCGTCAACGTCAGGCCGCGAAGCGGACCTGCCCCGCCGGCGAGGGATCGTAGCCGGTCAGCTCCTCAGCGCGCTGTCGCAGCCGCCTTTCGCTGAGGAACCGGATCAGGGCCTGCATCGGCGGGCGGAAATAGCTGCGTTGCCGCATTGCGAGATCAAAATTCTCCCAGACCAGCGGCACGAAATCGAGCCCGGCCGAGCGCGCCGCCGCACGTGTCGCGATTCCGCAATCGGCTTGTCCGGCGCGGACGATCTCGGCGAGATCCGGCCCGGTGAGCGCCGGTGTCTCGATCCGGCGCAGATCGCGGGTCGAGGCGCCGGCGCGCTTCAACAGCACGTCGAGCAGCATCTGCGCGCCTGTGCCCTGTTGTCGCATCGCCATCCTGACACCGAGCGCAAGCACGTCGGAGAGGCCGCGCAGCCGTTTCGGATTGCCCGGCGGCAGCACGAGACCCTGCTCGCGGCGCACGAATGCGACCAGCACCGCATCATGCAGGTCAGGCGCGTCACGCAGCGTCGTCGCACTGGCGTCGGAGGCAAGATTGCCGTCGGCCTCCAGGCTGTGGAAGTGCACCGCCGCGGCCATCACCTCGTCGCGTTGCAAGCGCTCGAGCCCGCGCGCGCTGCCCTCGCTCATCGATCCCAGGCCCGAGCCGGATTCACGCAGGCTCCAGTCCAAAAGCTCGTCCTGGCTGCCGCCAACGACCGGCGGCGGCTCCGCAGTCAGCATGCCGGCCGGACGCGCCAGTCCCGACAGGACCCAGAGGTCGAGCTCGTGCCGCGGGAAGAGCCACTTCCCGGTCACCTTGGTGCAGGGAATCGCGCCGGTGGTGACGAGTTCGTAGAGCTTGCGTTCGCCGAGCCGAAGGTAGTCGGCGGCTTCGCTGGTCGTCAGGAATTCCATCCTGCATTCCTATGCAAATTCTTGCTTCTTTTTGGCGTTCGACGCAGGTGGAATTCTGCATTTCAATTTACGTCCGGCAGGACCATGCCCGATCATCTCGCTGCTTTGCAACACATCCTCACGCGCGATCTCTGCTTTGGTGAACGATCCTGAAGCACCCGCGTGGCGCGGGCCTTGCGGCCATCGCGCTCGCAATTGCAATCGACGCACCGCGCGGGCCGCATTGCCGAAATGTCCCGAGTGGGGAGCGCAATGAGCAAACGCGTCACGAGTGTGGCGCAATCGATCATCATCATGATTGCCATAGCCAATGGGAACCCGATCATGGTCGTCCGCCGCCTGTCCGTTGCACTCGCGCTTCTCTGCGGCCTCGCCGCGGGCGTGGCGGCGTCATTTGCGGAGGACCGCGCGATCGTGCTGGCCTCGACCACAGCGACACAGGAGTCAGGCCTGCTCGATCATCTGCTGCCGATCTTCCGCGAGAAGACCGGCATCGAGGTGACGGTGATCGCGCGGCGCGCCGATGAAGTGCTTGACGGGGCGCGCAGGGGCGAAGTCGACGTCGTGCTGATGCACGCACGGCCGCAGGAGGAGAAGTTCGTCGCCGACGGTTTTGGCGTGAAGCGCTTTGACGTGATGTACAACGACTATGTGCTGATCGGGCCGAAGAGCGATCCCGCCGCCGTGAAGGGCAAGGACATCGCCACCGCGCTGAAGGCGATCGAGGCCAAGGGCGCTCCGTTCGTGACGCGCGGCGATCGCTCGGGCACCCATGGCGCGGAGCTCGCGCTCTGGATCGTCGCCGGCATCGATATCGCCGCTGCCAAGGGCGCATGGTATCGCGAAGTCAAGCAAGGGATGGACGCAGCCCTCGACGCGGCGCGCACGGCGAACGCCTATGTGCTGTCCGACCGCGGCAGCTGGATCGCCTTCAAGGATCGCGGCGATCTCGACATCGTCGTCGAAGGCGACAAGCGGCTGCTCAATCAGTACGGCGCGATGCTGGTGAACCCGGAAAAGTTTCCGGACGTGAAGAAGGAGCTGGGGCAGACCTTCATCGACTGGCTGATTTCGCCGGAGGGGCAGGCGGCGATCGCCGGCTACAAGGTCGACGGACAGCAGCTGTTCTTCCCCAATGCGGCCAAATCCGGCGGCTGACCTTCGCATCGCCAGCGGTTGCCAAACCGGGCGATGCATGGTCCATCATGGCGCATGACCCAGCGCCTGCCGCCATCGCTGACGCCGCTCGACACTGCGCTCGCCGCGTTGCTGCGAGGCGTTGATCCGATCGCGACGATCGAGTTGCCCCTGACGGAGGCCGCCGGCTGCATCGCGGCGGGGACGCCGCTGCTTGCGGCCTTTCCGACGCGCGACATCGCGGCTGCGGATGGCTGGGCGCTCTGCGCCAACGATATTGTCGGCGCGTCCGCCTATTCGCCGCTGCCTCTGACGACGGCGCCCGTTTGGGTCGATGCCGGCGACGCGATGCCGCCGGGATGTGATTGTGTGCTCGATGCCGACGCAGTCGAGGTGTCGGGTCCACTCGCCCAAGTGCTGGCGGAGGGCGTGCCCGGACAGGGCGTCAGGCGTGCCGGAAGCGACATCGCCGGGCGCGCGCCCGCCGTGGCGGAAGGGCATTTGATCCATCCTGCCACACTGCTGCTCGCGCGCGCCGCCGGTGTTGAAAAGCTAAGCGTACGGCAGACGCGGCTGTGCATCGTCAACGTGCCGGGTGCCGCCGTGACGGCGCACATGATTGACGAGATCGCGCGCGCAGCAGGGCTGCAAGTGCAAGCGCGCGAAGCTGCCGCGCGAGATGCGGCATCGATCGCGGAAGCGCTCGGCGATCTCACTCGCGATCTCACTTGCGAGCTCGTCGTGACGATCGGCGGCAGCGGCGCCGGCCGCCGGGATGCCGCGGTCAGCGCGCTGGCCCGGCATGGTGACGTGCTCGCCCATGGCCTCGCGCTCCAGCCCGGACGCACCGCCGCGGTCGGGCGGCTCGGACCGGTTCCAATCGTCGCCTTGCCCGGCTCGCCCGATCATGCGCTTGCCGCCTGGCTCGCGCTCGTGCTGCCGCTCGTCGATCGCCTGTCGGCGCGGCAGTTACGCCGGCGCATGACCTTGCCGCTCGCGCGAAAAATCGCATCCAGTGTCGGCATCGCCGAAATCGCCCTGCTGGCCGAGGAACATCATGCGTGGCTCCCGCTTGCGGTGGGGGATTGGCCGCTTCAGGCCATTGCCCGGGCCGATGCATGGCTGCTCGTTCCCGCCAGCCACGAGGGATTTGCGGCAGGAACGCCGGTCGATGCCTATCTGATGCGGGAATGATATGGGTTTGGCATGACGATGATCCCGCAATCGCAAGACCGCGGCGCGCTCGAACAGGAGCAGTTCCTCAAGATCCTCTCGCGTGAGGATGCGCTGGCGCGCTTTGAAGCTGCGTTGTTCCCGCGCGCGGTCCCGAGCGAGACGCGCAAGCTTGCCGATGCGCTCGGCGCCGCGCTGGCCGAAGACATCACGGCGCCCCTCGACGTTCCGCCGTTCGACCGTTCCAACGTTGACGGCTTTGCCGTGCGCTCGGCCGATCTCGCCGCGGCCGGCGAAGGCGCGCCCGTTCGCCTTGCGCTGAACGGCGAGACCATTCACTGCGGCACCGCGCCGAAGCTGCAGGTGGCGACGGGAACTGCAACGCCGATCGCAACCGGCGGGCCGCTACCGCGCGGCGCCGACGCCGTCGTCATGGTCGAGCATACCCAGCCCGCCGGATCCGATACGATCGACGTCCGGCGAGCCGTCTCGCCGGGACAGTTCGTGTCATACGCAGGCTCCGACATCGCGCGCGGCGAGGCGCTGCTGCGCGCCGGCACGATCATCGGCTCGCGCGAGATCGGCATGCTGGCGGCGTGCGGCATCGCCGAGGTGACTGTCGCGCGCAAGCCGCGTGTTGCCGTGATCTCCACCGGTGACGAATTGGTTCAACCCGGCGAGGCGCTCGCGTCGGCTGCGATCTACGACACCAACGGCGCCATCGTCGCTGCCGCGATCGACGAGAATGGCGGCGAGGCGGTGTTCCTCGGCGCCATTCCCGACGATGAGGCAAAACTCGAAGCCGCCATGCGCCGCGCGCTGGCGGACGCCGACATGCTGGTGCTCTCGGGCGGCACCTCGAAGGGCGCGGGCGACGTGTCCCATCGCATCATCGGCCGGCTCGGCCAGCCCGGCATCATCGCGCACGGCGTTGCGCTCAAACCCGGCAAGCCGCTATGCCTTGCGGTGTGCGACGGCAAGCCGGTGGTGATCCTGCCGGGCTTCCCGACCTCGGCGATGTTCACCTTCCACGATATGATCGTGCCGGTGCTGCGCAGGATGGCCGGGCTGCCGCCGCGCTCCGACGCCAAGGTGAACGCGACCGTGCCGGTGCGCATCGTCTCCGAACTCGGCCGCACCGAGTTCGTCATGGTCTCGCTGGTCGGCGGCAAAGACGGCCTGATCGCCTATCCCTCCGGCAAGGGCTCCGGTGCGATCACGTCGTTCGCCCAGGCCGACGGTTTTCTGCGCATCGACGCGCTCGCCGACCAGATGCCGGCATTGACCGACGCCGAGGTGACGCTGTTCACGCCGCATGTGCGGGTGCCCGATCTCGTCATCGTCGGCAGCCATTGCACCGGCCTCGATCTCGTCACCGCACAGCTCGCGCATGCGGGGCTGACCGTGCGCTCGATCGCGGTCGGCAGCCTCGGCGGACTCGCGGCGGCGAAGCGGGGCGAATGCGATCTCGCGCCGATCCATCTGTTCGACGACAAGAGCGAGACCTACAACACGCCTTACCTCGTTGAGGGGCTCGAGCTCGTGCCGGGCTGGCGGCGGATGCAGGGCATCGTGTTCCGCAAGGGCGACAAACGTTTCGAGGGGCTCGGTGCGAAGGAAGCAGTTGCCGCCGCGCTCGCGGACCCCGCCTGCATCATGGTCAACCGTAACCAGGGCGCCGGCACGCGCATCCTGATCGACCGGCTGCTCGGCGGTGCGCGCCCGGAAGGTTACTGGAACCAGCCGCGCTCGCACAATGCCGTGGCTGCGGCTGTCGCGCAGCACCGTGCCGACTGGGGCATGACCATTGCGCCGGTCGCCCATGCGGTCGGTCTCGGTTTCATTCCGTTCGCGGAAGAGCATTATGATTTCGCGCTGGTGACGGCGCGCAAGCAGCGGCCGGCGGTGCAGGCTTTTCTCGATGCACTTGGTTCGACCGAAGCTAGAACGGCGTTGGAGCAGGCAGGCTTTCGGCCCGCCTAGACGACATACGACGACGCGGCGTTCAAGCCGCGCGACGGGGTGGGGGACGCGATGGCAAGGCCGCTTTCGGTTGCGATCGTCGGTGCCGGCATGGGCGGGCTTGCAACCGCCGCGGCGCTTCGACGCGTCGGTATCGATGTGATGGTCTACGAGCAGGCCTCCCAATTCGCCCGCATCGGGGCCGGCATCCAGATCGGCTGCAACGCGATGAAGGTGTTGCGCGCCCTGGGGCTGGAGGCGCGGATGCGCCAGCACTCGTTCTATCCACGCTCCTGGAACAACCGCGACTGGAAGAGCGGCGACATCAAGTTCGACATGATTTTTGGCGAGAGCGCGGAAGAGAAGTTCGGCGCGCCCTATCTGCTGGCCCATCGCAGCGATCTCCATGCGGCGCTGGCGAGCGTGGTGTCGAACGAATTTGTGCGGCTCAATCACAAGCTCGTTGGCCTCGACGAGACCGGCGATGGCGTCCGGCTGAGCTTTGCCGATGGCACGCGTGCCATCGCCGATGCCGTGGTCGGCGCGGACGGCGTCCATTCGACGGTCCGCGATCTCCTGTTCGACACCGCGCCGGCCAAATTCACCGGCCGCATCGCCTATCGCACCACCTATCCCGCCGCGCTGCTCGGCGGCGCAGGGATCGACGACTGCACCAAATGGTGGGGCGAGGACCGCCACATCGTGATCTATTACGTCAAGCCTGACCGCAGCGAGGTCTATCTCGTCACCAGCCAGCCCGAGCCGGACTTTCGCATCGAGTCCTGGTCGGCGAGGGGCGACGTGCGCGATCTGCGCGCATCATTCGAAGGCTTTCATCCGCAGGTCACTCAGGTGCTCGCCGCCTGTCCCGACGTGCACAAATGGGCGATCATGGACCGTGACGCGCTGGAGCACTGGGCCGATGGCAAGGTGACGCTGCTCGGCGATGCCTGCCATCCGATGACGCCCTACATGGCGCAAGGCGCGGCCATGGCAATCGAGGATGCCGCCGTGCTGTCGCGCTGCCTCGACGGTGTCGGCCGCGACGGCGTCGCCAATGCGTTCCGCCGCTTCGAGGCGACCCGCAAGGTGCGCACGACGCGGGTGCAGGAGACCTCGCGCGCCAACATCTGGCTTAAGGAGCGCACCGATACAAGCTGGGTTTACGGCTACGACGCCTGGCAAGTGCCGCTGGCGGCTTGAACCGTCTGCTCGCGCTTGCGCCGACGCTTCTTGTCAGGAGGCCGCATCCAACGCGGCCAGCCGCTCGGCTTCGGCGATGTCCTCGACCGTGTTGGCGTTGAAGAACGGATCGAGCGGCTCGGTCGGCCATGTCACCGTTGCGAGCGGATAGCGCGCGGTCCATCGGTCGATCTTGCGGAGGTCCTCGACGACCAGCGCGTGACGCAGCTCGTCGAGCAGGGCGACGCGCCACAGACCGATCACCGGATGTGACTGGTCGCCTGATGCGGCGACCGCGAGCTGGGCGTTCTCCCTCTCCCGCGCCTCGTGCATGCGCGCCACGAGATCGCGCGGCAGGAACGGGCAGTCGCCCGCGGCGCTCAGCACCCATTCGATGTCAGGCCGATTCGCCGCCGTCCAGTCGAGCGCGGCGAGAATGCCGGCGAGCGGACCGGGGAAGCCGGGGACGTCATCGGCGACAACGGGCAGGCCGAACGCCGCAAAGCGTGCGGGATCGCCATTCGCGTTGAGGATCAATGCGCTGCATTGCGGCGTCAATCGCGCAATCACGCGCTCAAGGATGGTGCGGCCGCCGATGGTCCGCATCGGCTTGTCGCCGCCGCCCATGCGCCGTGCGAGGCCGCCTGCGAGCAGCACGCCCTGCGTTGCCGGAAAGTCAGTCGTCACCACCTTCACCCTTGCGTTTGTGCTTCGTCGATTCCTCCTCGACGTAAGCAAGGTTCTGGTCGTAGACGATCCGCTCTTCGCCCGCGAGCGCGATGAAGCGCTTACCGCGCGTGCGGCCGACCAGCGTCAGTCCGACCTGGCGGGCAAGATCGACGCCCCAGGCGGTGAAGCCGGAGCGCGACACCAGGATCGGAATGCCCATCCGCACGGTCTTGATCACCATTTCCGAGGTGAGCCGTCCCGTGGTGTAGAGGATCTTGTCGGAGGCATCGACGCCGTGGCGGTACATCCAGCCCGCGATCTTGTCGACCGCGTTGTGACGGCCGACGTCCTCGGTGTAGCAGAGCGGCTCGCCCTCCCTGCACAGCACGCAGCCATGGATCGCGCCGGCCTCCAGATAGAGCGAGGGCATGGTGTTGATGGTCTGCGTCATCTGATAGAGCCAGGAGGTGCGCAGCTCAGCCTTCGGCAGCGCGACGCTCTCGACCGCCTCTAACAGGTCGCCGAACGCGGTGCCCTGCGCGCAGCCCGAGGTCTGGGTGCGCTTCTTCAGCTTGGCTTCGAAATTGGTGTGATGTGAGGTGCGCACCACCACCACCTGGAGGTCGTCGTCGTATTCGACCTCGGTGACCTCGTCATTATATTTCAGCATGTTCTGGTTGAGCAGATAGCCCAGCGCCAGATATTCCGGGTAGTCGCCGATCGTCATCATGGTGACGATCTCCTGCGAATTCAGGTAGAGCGTCAGCGGCCGTTCCATCGGCACCTTGATCTCGACCTTGGCGCCGGTCTGGTCGGTGCCGGTCACGCGCTCTGTCAGGCGCGGGTCGTCAGGGTTCGGAACGATCAGGGGCACTGGGGCTTTGTCGATCTTCATCATGGCCGCGACGTTAGCATGACATTCGGGTCAAGCCGATATAAGCATGCTCACGACGATGGAGAAGGCGGTTCCGGCCGCATGACACGGCCGGCGGAGATCGAGTTACGATGAAAGTCATCGGCCTTGCGGGCTGGAGCGGTGCGGGCAAGACCACGCTGTTGACGCGGCTGATCCCGCATTTCAACGCGCAAGGCCTGCGCGTCTCCGTCATCAAGCATGCCCATCACCAGTTCGACGTCGACGTGCCCGGCAAGGATTCCTGGCGCCACCGCGAGGCCGGCGCGGCCGAGGTGCTGGTTGCGTCGTCGAACCGCTGGGCCCTGATGCATGAATTGCGTGGCGCCGAGGAACCGCGGCTGCCGGAGCTCCTGGGCAAGCTGTCAAGCGTCGATCTCGTCGTGGTCGAGGGCTTCAAGCGCGAGCCGCACCGCAAGATCGAGGTGCATCGCGCCGGCAACGGCAAGCCGCTGCTGTTTCCCGATGATCCTGGAATTGTCGGGATCGCGACCGACATCGCCATTGAAACCCGCCTGCCGACCGTCCATCTCGATGATATCGAGGCTGCCGCGGCATTGCTGCTGCGTGCGGCGATGCCGGTCGAGGAAGCGGTGGCAAAAAGCGCCGCGACACGCTGACGAGGCACCATGGCGCAACTGTCGGACGATTGCTTTGCCTTCGGCGGACCGATGATGTCGGTCGACGAGGCCGTTGGTCTGATCACCACGCGCGTCAATGCGATCGCCGATACCGAGACCGTGGCACTCGTTCATGCGGACGGGCGCGTGCTCGCGCGCGATATCGCGGCGCCCCTGCCGCTGCCGCCCTTCACCAACTCCGCCGTCGACGGTTATGCCGTGCGCAACGCCGACCTTCCGGAAAGCGCGGAACGGGCATTCCCGCTCGACGGCCGCATCCAGGCCGGCGGCCTTGCGCAGGCGCCGATCAAGGCCGGCCACACTGCGCGCATCTTCACGGGCGCGCCGATGCCGCCTGACGCCGAGACCGTCTTCATGCAGGAAGACGTTCGCCTCGATGAGGCCGGTAGAATCGTGCTGCCGCCGGGGCTGAAGCCCGGCGCCAATGTCCGCCCGGCGGGCGAGGACATTCCGCAAGGGCACGTCGCGCTGCGGGCCGGCCAGCGGCTGCGGCCGCAGCATGTCGCGCTTGCTGCAGCATTCGGCCTGACCCGGCTCGACGTCGTCAGGCGCATCCGCGTTGCCGTGTTCTCGACCGGTGACGAGCTGGCTTCGCCCGGCGAGCCCCGCGCGGCCTCACAGCTGTTCGATTCCAATCGCTTCATGCTGATGGCGATGCTGCGCCGGCTCGGCTGCGAGGTCTCCGACCTCGGCATCTTGCGCGACGAGCGCAATGCGCTCGCGGATGGATTGAAGCAGGTTGCAGGCAGCCACGATCTGATCCTCACCACCGGCGGCGTCTCGACCGGCGAGGAGGACCACGTCAAGGCGGCGGTCGAGAGCATCGGCTCGCTGGTGCTGTGGCGGATGGCGATCAAGCCCGGCCGTCCCGTGGCGATGGGCATCATCGGCGGTACGCCGCTGATCGGCTTGCCTGGCAATCCCGTCGCCAGTTTTGTCACCTTCGTCCACGTGGTGCGGCCGACGGTGCTGGCGCTTGCGGGCAGTCTGCCGGAGCCGCTGTTGCCGATCCCGGTGCGTGCCGCGTTCACCTACAAGAAGAAGATCGGCCGCCGCGAATATGTTCGCAGCTCGTTGCGACGCGGAGAGGACGGTGCGTTGGAAGCGGTCAAGTTTCCGCGCGAAGGCGCAGGCCTGTTGTCGTCGCTGGTCGAGACCGATGGCCTCATCGAACTCGGCGACGACATCACGCGCGTCGAGCCGGGCCAGAGCGTGGGTTTCTTGTCCTATGCGGATTTGCTCTGAGCCTCGCGTTGACGCCATCGCCTCACCCCGCCATGTTGCGCCCATGACCAGAACCACGCTCGATCTCACCGGGCTGAAATGCCCGCTACCTGCCTTGAAGACGCGCAAGGCGCTCAAACCGTTACAGCCGGGCGATCAGCTCGAAGTGCACTGCACCGACCCCTTGTCGGTGATTGACATTCCGAACCTGATCCGCGAGACGGGCGACACGGTGGAGATCACCGAGCGCAACGAGGCGCGCATCGTGTTCTTGATAGAAAAGATCAATGGATCGATAGAGAAAACCAATGGTGCGCTGCGTTCGTAGTGCACGGTCACTCTGCTGATACCTACCTTTTGTCTATCGACATCAATCGTGGCTTCTGCCCCAATTGACAACCTCCGTGCAGGCGCGGAGGTTGAGTCTTGTCTGCGATACGCGGATGAACGGGCCAAGCTCACGAAGCCTGCACGGTGTATCGGCATAGAGCCCCGCTCGAGGGGTTAACGACTCGGATGCGCGTGACGATCCTGGCGCGCGTCAATGATTGTGCGGAGCAGCAGGGACCGTGGCTGCGCCGCAAGGGCTGAGGACCAGGATTGCAGCGGCAGGCTTGCTCAGAAGGGCAACTGCAGGGGAGGACTACATGGCAACAATCGAGAGCGCTGGAACACTTTCGGGTGCCGGCGCAGGTTTTCTGGATCGCGAGCGAACCATCGCGACCGCCGGCTTCAATCGCTGGCTGGTGCCGCCGGCTGCGCTCTGCATCCATCTCTGCATCGGCATGGCCTACGGCTTCTCGGTGTTCTGGCTGCCGCTGTCGCGCGCGATCGGGGTGACCGCGCCGAAGGCGTGCGCAGACATGTCGCTGTTTCAGGAGCTGTTCACGACCAGCTGCGACTGGAAGGTCGCCAGCATGGGGTGGATGTACACGCTCTTTTTTGTGCTGCTCGGTATCGCGGCCGCGGTTTGGGGCGGCTGGCTGGAGCGCGTCGGCCCGCGCAAGGCCGGCTTCGTCTCGGCGCTGTGCTGGTGCGGCGGTCTCTTCCTCGGTGCGATCGGAGTCTACACCCATCAGCTCTGGCTGTTGTGGCTGGGTTCGGGCGTGATCGGCGGCATCGGTCTCGGCCTTGGCTATATCTCGCCGGTGTCGACGCTGGTGAAGTGGTTTCCGGACCGCCGCGGCATGGCGACCGGCATGGCCATCATGGGCTTCGGCGGCGGCGCCATGATCGGCGCGCCACTGGCGAACCTGTTGATGAACTACTTCAAGACCCCGACCTCGGTCGGCGTCTGGGAGACCTTCGTCGCGATGGGCGTGATCTACTTCGTGTTCATGATGATCGGCGCGTTCCGCTATCGCTTGCCGCCGCCCGGCTGGCAGCCCGAGGGCTGGACCCCGCCGTCCAAGGCCAACGCGATGATCTCGAAGAGCAACGTCCATCTCAACGACGCGCACAAGACGCCGCAGTTCTGGCTGATCTGGTGGGTGCTGTGCCTGAACGTGTCGGCCGGCATCGGCGTGATCGGCATGGCCTCGCCGATGCTCCAGGAAATCTTCGCCGGCAAGCTGATCGGCCTGCCTGACGTCGGCTTCAACGCGCTCGACGCCGGGCAGAAGGCGCAGATCGCCGCGATCGCCGCGGGCTTCGCCGGATTGCTGTCGCTGTTCAACATCGGCGGCCGCTTCTTTTGGGCATCGCTGTCGGACAAGATCGGGCGCAAGAACACCTACTACACGTTCTTCATCCTCGGCATCGTGCTCTACGCGCTGGCGCCGACGTTTGCAGCGATGGGCTCGAAGCTCCTGTTCGTGCTCGGCTTCGGCATCATCCTCTCGATGTATGGCGGCGGGTTCGCCACCGTGCCGGCCTATCTTGCCGACATGTTCGGGACCCAGTTCGTGGGCGCCATCCACGGCCGGCTGCTGACGGCGTGGTCCACCGCGGGCATCATCGGTCCCGTCGTGGTGAACTACATCCGCGAGTTCCAGCTCGCGGCGGGCGTGCCGCGCGATCAGCTCTACAACACGACCATGTACATCCTGTGCGCGATGCTGATCGCGGGCCTGATCTGCAACTACCTGATCAAGCCGGTCGATTCGAAGTGGTACATGAAGGACGCCGACGTCGCCAAGCTGCAAGCGGCGAGCGCCAGCGCCGCTGCCGCGGGGCCGCACGGCTCCTACGGCATCGGATTCGGCGGGCTTGACGTCAAGGCGGCGCTGTTCTGGGCCTTCGTCGGCGTGCCCCTGCTTTGGGGTGTCTGGAAGACACTGGAGAGCGCGGTCAAGATCTTCTGATCGCCGTCGAGACTGCCGCGGGATGCTGATCATCGGCGTCCCGCGGCGTTCGCCTTTTAGACATCATCGAGAGTCGGACTTAATCAAGAGTGGGACTTAGGGGGATTGAAATGCTTCGCACCCGAATTTGCCTTGTGGCCGTGTTGCTTGTCGCCGGCCTTCATGCCGCATCCGCGCAGACGACGCCGCCGGCGGCGCCTGCCGCAACGACCGAAGCCAAGCCGGGCAAGATCAAGCTCACCATGCAGAAGCTGAAGGACATGAAGGCGAAGTGGGCGGCCAACAAGCCGAAGCTCAAGGCCTGCCGCGCCGACGTGAAGTCCAAGGGCCTCGCCGGCGACGATCGCTGGTTCTATATCGAAGAGTGCATGAGCAAGACGTGAGGCCACGCCACAAATCGAGTCGATGAAGGGGCATGGAGCCGGGCGGCTCCATGCCCCTTAAATGCTTATCGGAACGCATGAATTCTCTTGGCATCTGGTATGCCAACGGCTAGGGTTGGACTCGTTCTAAAGAAGAGATACGAGACGCATCGATGAGTCACGACGTGCACGAGGTCCGCTCGTTCGAACACCCGGGCGAGGGACGGAAGCGAGCCAAGGCCACGCCCAAGGGGCGGCAGGTCGATCCCACCGCCGCGCACGAAATCGAGCAGCTGCTCGGCGACAAGCCGCGGCGGCGCGATCTGCTGATCGAATATCTGCACCTGATCCAGGACAAATATCACCAGATCTCGGCCGCGCATCTCGCCGCGCTCGCCGACGAGATGAAGCTCGCCTTCGCCGAGGTGTTCGAGACCGCGACCTTCTACGCGCATTTCGACGTGGTGAAGGAAGGCGAGCCTGATATCGCGCCGCTGACGATCCGCGTCTGCGATTCACTGACCTGCGCAATGCTCGGCGGCGAAAAGCTGCTCGCCGATCTGCAGAGCACATCGGGTCCGGGCATCCGCGTCGTCCGCGCGCCCTGCGTCGGCCGCTGCGATACCGCGCCGGCGGCCGAGGTCGGTCACAACTTCGTCGATCACGCGACCGTGGCCAATGTGATGGCGGCCGCGAAGGCTGGCGATACCCACGCGCATCTGCCTGAGTACGTTGACTACGACGCCTATGTCGCCGGCGGCGGCTACAAGCTGCTCAATCGCGTGCGCTCGGGCGAATTGCCGAAGGACGATCTGCTGAAGGCGCTCGACGACGCCTCGCTGCGCGGCCTCGGCGGCGCCGGCTTCCCCACGGGCCGGAAATGGCGCGCGGTGCTGGGCGAACCCGGCCCGCGGCTGATGGCGATCAATGGCGACGAGGGCGAACCTGGCACGTTCAAGGACCGCGTCTATCTCGAAAGCGATCCGCATCGCTTCATCGAAGGCATGCTGCTCGGCGCGCATATCGTGCAGGCCTCCGACGTCTACATCTATCTGCGCGACGAATATCCGGCATCGCGCGAGATCCTCGAGCGCGAGATCGCAAAGCTTCCGCCGGGCGGTCCGACGCTGCACATGCGCCGCGGCGCCGGCGCCTATATCTGCGGCGAGGAATCCTCGCTGCTCGAAAGCATCGAGGGCAAGCGCGGGCTGCCCAGGCACAAGCCGCCTTATCCGTTTCAGGTCGGCCTGTTCGGCCTGCCGACGTTGATCAACAACATCGAGACGCTGTGGTGGGTGCGCGACATCGTCGAGAAGGGCGCGGACTGGTGGAAGGGCAATGGCCGCCATGAGCGTCACGGCCTGCGCAGCTTCTCGGTCTCGGGCCGCGTCAAGAACCCCGGCATGAAGCTGGCACCCGCCGGCATCACCGTGCGCGAATTGATCGACGAATATTGCGGCGGCATGGCCGACGGGCACCAGTTCTACGCGTACCTGCCGGGCGGCGCGTCGGGCGGCATCCTGCCGGCGTCCATGGACGACATCCCGCTCGATTTCGGCACGCTGGAGAAATACGGCTGCTTCATCGGCTCGGCCGCGATCGTGATCCTGTCGCAAAAGGACAGCGTGCGCGCGGCCGCGCTGAACCTGATGAAGTTCTTCGAGGACGAGAGCTGCGGCCAGTGCACGCCGTGCCGTGTCGGAACCCAGAAGGCGGCGCAACTGATGCAGAAGCCGGTCTGGAACCGCGCACTTCTGGAAGAATTGAGCCAGGCGATGCGCGATGCCTCGATCTGCGGGCTCGGACAGGCGGCATCGAATCCGCTGTCTACCGTGATCAAATATTTCCCTGACGAGTTCAAGGAAGCGGCCGAATGACCAAAATTACGTTCGAGCTCGACGGCAAGCAGGTCGAGGCCAAACCCGGCGAGACGATCTGGCAAGTTGCAAAACGCCAAGGCCGCGAGATTCCGCATCTGTGCTATTCGCCGGCGCCCGACTACCGCCCCGACGGCAATTGCCGCGCCTGCATGGTCGAGATCGAGGGCGAGCGCGTGCTCGCCGCGTCCTGCAAGCGCACCCCGTCGGTCGGCATGAAGGTGAAGACCGAGTCCGCGCGTGCGGTGTCCGCGCAGAAGATGGTGATGGAGCTGCTCGTCGCCGACCAGCCGGCGCGCGAGACCTCGCACGATCCGGATTCGAAGTTCTGGCACTGGGCCGAGACCACAGGCGTCACCGAAAGCCGCTTCCCCGCCGCCGAGCGCTGGGCGACCGACGACAGCCATCCGGCGATGCGCGTCAATCTCGATGCCTGCATCCAGTGCGGCCTCTGCGTGCGCGCCTGCCGCGAGGTCCAGGTCAACGACGTCATCGGCATGGCGTATCGCAGCCATGGCTCGAAGATCGTGTTCGACTTCGACGATCCCATGGGCGAGTCCACCTGCGTCGCCTGCGGCGAGTGCGTGCAGGCCTGCCCGACTGGCGCGCTGATGCCGGCCGTCATGTTGGATGAGAAGCAGACCCGTGTCGTCTACGCCGACAAGAAGGTGGATTCGCTCTGCCCGTTCTGCGGCGTCGGCTGCCAGGTGACCTACGAGGTCAAGGACGAGAAGGTGATCTATGCGGAAGGCCGCGACGGTCCTGCCAATCACAACCGTCTCTGCGTCAAGGGCCGCTTCGGCTTCGACTACATCCACCATCCGCATCGTCTGACCAAGCCGCTGGTTCGGCTGCCGAATGCGAAGAAGGATTCCAACGACCAGGTCGACCCGGCCAATCCCTTCACGCATTTCCGCGAAGCGAGCTGGGAAGAAGCGCTCGACATCGCGGCCAAGGGCCTCGTCAAGATCCGCGACGGGAAGGGCGTGAAGGCGCTGGCCGGCTTCGGCTCGGCCAAGGGCTCGAATGAAGAGGCTTATCTGTTCCAGAAGCTGGTGCGCACCGGTTTCGGCTCGAACAATGTCGACCACTGTACGCGACTCTGCCACGCCTCGTCGGTGGCGGCGCTGTTCGAGGGCCTGAGCTCGGGCGCGGTGTCGGCGCCGTTCTCGGCTGCGATGGATGCCGAAGTCATCATCGTGATCGGCGCCAACCCGACCGTGAACCATCCGGTCGCCGCGACCTTCATCAAGAACGCGGTCAAGCAGAATGACGCAAAGCTGTTCGTGATGGATCCGCGCCGGCAGACGCTGTCGCGCCATGCGACCAAGCATCTGCAATTCAAGCCGGGCTCCGACGTTGCCATGCTGAATGCGATGATCAACACGATCATCGCCGAGGGTCTGACCGACGACCAGTATATCGCCGGCTACACCGAAGGATTTGAGGACCTCAAGGAGAAGATCAAGGAATTCACGCCGGAGAAGATGGAGGCGATCTGCGGCATCCCGGCGCAAACGCTGCGTGAGGTCGCCCGGACATATGCGCGGGCAAAATCGTCGATCATCTTCTGGGGCATGGGCATCAGCCAGCACGTCCACGGCACCGACAATGCGCGCTGCCTGATCGCGCTCGCGCTGATCACCGGCCAGGTCGGCCGTCCCGGCACAGGTCTGCATCCGCTGCGCGGCCAGAACAACGTGCAGGGTGCCTCCGACGCCGGCCTGATCCCGATGTTCCTGCCGGACTATCAGCCGGTGAGCCGCGACGATCTGCGCGGCGCGTTCGAAAAACTGTGGCACCAGGATCTCGATCCCGTCCGCGGCCTGACCGTGGTCGAGATCATGAACGCGATCCATGCCGGCGAGATCACGGGCATGTATATCGAGGGCGAGAATCCCGCGATGTCCGATCCCGATCTCCAGCATGCGCGCCAGGCGCTGGCCATGCTCGATCATCTCGTCGTGCAGGATCTCTTCGTCACCGAGACCGCGTTCCATGCCGACGTCATCTTGCCCGCCTCGGCCTTTGCGGAAAAGGACGGCTCCTTCACCAACACCGATCGCCGCGTACAGCTTGCGCGCCAGGTGATCAAGCCGCCGGGCGATGCGCGGCAGGATCTCTGGATCATCCAGGAGATCGGCAAGCGGATGGGCCTGCCCTGGAATTATTCCGGCCCCGGCGACGTCTACACCGAGATGGCGGAGTTGATGCCCTCGCTCAAGAACATCAGCTGGGAGCGGCTGGTGCGCGAAGGGGCCGTGACCTATCCGGCCGACGATCCGAACAAGCCCGGCAACGAGATCATCTTCACCACGGGCTTTCCGACTGCGAGCGGCCGCGGCAAGATCGTGCCGGCCAAGGTCATCCCGCCGGATGAGCTGCCCGACGCCGAATATCCGATGGTGCTCTCGACCGGTCGCGTGCTCGAGCATTGGCACACCGGCTCGATGACCCGCCGCGCCCAGGTGCTCGACCAGATCGAGCCGGAAGCGGTCGCGTTCATGTCGCCGAAGGACATGCACCGGAAGAAGCTCGCGCCCGGCGATTTCATCCGGCTGGAGACCCGCCGCGGTGCGGTCGAGGTCAAGGTCCGCTCAGACCGCGACGTGCCCGAGAACATGGTGTTCATGCCGTTCTGCTACGCGGAGGCGGCGGCGAACCTGTTGACCAACCCGGCGCTTGATCCCTTCGGCAAGATCCCGGAGTTCAAGTTCTGCGCGGCCAGGGCCGAGCGTGCGGAGATGCGGGACGCGGCGGAGTAATACTGCGCCGTCGTTGGGCGGCGTAGCACCGTCAACGCCCACTGTCGTCCCGGCGAACGCCGGGACCCATACCGCGTGATCTCGCGATTGCGGACGGTCGCAGCCCCTAACGACTAGGCTTCGCCAAACTCCTTCTTGTGGTTATGGGTCCCGGCGTTCGCCGGGACGACGCTGAAGGTGTGGCGCGTATAGACATCCTCCTTGCCATGGCTTCGCTCGGAGCAATGACGGTGGTAAACGTGACCCATGTCCAAAGTCACCCCAGCCACGCGCGCGCTTGCAGCCGCCGGCGTTGCCTTCACCGTCCACACCTACGACTACGATCCTGACGCCGAGAGCATCGGGCTCCAGGCGGCGTCGGCCCTCAGGGAAGATCCGGCGCGCGTGCTGAAGACGCTGATGGCGCTGGTGGACGGAAAGCCGATCTGCGTCGTCGTCCCGTCCGACCAGGAAGTCTCCCTGAAAAAGCTCGCCGCTGCCGCGAGCGGCAAGTCGGCGCAGATGATGAAGCCGCCCGAGGCCGAGCGCGTCACCGGCTACAAGGTCGGTGGCATCAGCCCGTTCGGGCAGCGCAAACCGGTGCGCACCGTGATCGAGCAGAGCGCGCTCGCGCATGATCAGGTCTATCTCAACGGCGGCCAGCGCGGCTTGCAGGTTCGGCTGAAGCCGGGCGACGTGCGGGATGTCCTCAAAGCGGTCGTCGCAGATGTGCTCGCGTGAGCGCCGCGCGCTACTGCTTCTGCAGCAACTTGAGCCGGCAGCGCAATGCCTCGCGGATATGCGCCCTCGCAAGCTGCTCGGCCTTGTCGCCGTCGCGCGCGGCGATGGCGTCGATGATGGCCTGGTGCTCGCCGTGGCTGGTCGAGGGACGGCCCGTCACCGTGAAGGTGGTCGGGCCCAGCAGCGCGATCCAGTCCTGCAATTCGCGCGAGGCGTTGTCGAGATAGCGGTTGCGCGCGGCGCGGCAGATGGCTTCGTGGAAGGCGCGGTTGAGCCGCGCCATCTCGGCAGCGTCTGACGCCGACGCCTCGACAAAGGCCTGCTCGATATCCCTGAGCGCGTGGACTTCGGGAGTGGAGGCGTGCTCGGCGGCCAGGTGCGCTGCAGCACCTTCCATGATCTCCCGCATGGCGTAGAGCTCGAGCACCTCGGAAATATCGAGGTCGCGCACGATCAGTCCGCGGCCGCCGGCGGGCTCGACGAAGCCGCGGGCCGCGAGACGGCCAAGCGCCTCACGGACCGGCGTGCGGCTGACCTTGAGCCGCTGCGCGACCTCTTCCTCGCGCAGCCGGTCGCCGGCACGGTAACTGCCGGCCTGGAGCGCCTCGCACAGCGAGCGGAACACGGCTTCGCCCAGTGCCACGCCGCCGCCGCGTGCGATCGATCCGCCTGACTTTGCCACGCGCTTGACCATGTTTCCTCACGGCGCATCCTGCCCATGCAGAGATGCCACTTGCAGTGCCGATGTATATCTTTGTATACAAACGTACGCAATGGCTGCCCTGGGTCGATCGGGGTCCTCGGCGGCAGAATGTCTCTAACTTCGTCGCATCGGGCAGGCGGGATGAGCAGCAAATACGACGTGCTGGTGATCGGCGGCGGCAATGCGGCACTTTGCGCGGCGATCTCGGCGCGCCGCGGCGGTGCCTCGGTGCTCGTTCTGGAGGGCGCGCCAAAGTTCTATCGCGGCGGCAACACCCGCCACACCCGCAACATGCGCTGCGCCCATGATGCGGCGACTGAGATCCTGACCGGTCCCTACACCGAAGAGGAATTCTGGCAAGATCTGCTGCTGGTGACGGGCGGCCAGACCGACGAGGACCTCGCGCGCCACATGATCCGGGAGTCCAAGGACATCCTGAACTGGATCGTGGAGCAGGGCGTGCGCTGGCAGCCCTCGCTCGGCGGCACGCTGAGCCTTGGCCGCACCAACTCCTTCTTTCTCGGCGGCGGCCGCGCGATGTTGAACGCGCTCTATCTCACCGCCGAGCGGCTCGGCGTCGACGTCGAATACGATGCCGAGGTCACCGACCTCGTGATCGAGGACGGCATGTTCCTCGCCGCGCGCCTCAAGCGGCCGATCAATGGTGAGAGCGAGATCCGCGCGACGTCGCTGGTCGCCGCCGCCGGCGGGTTCGAGGCCAACATCGAATGGCTGAAGCAATATTGGGGCGAGGCCGCGGACAATTTCCTGATCCGCGGCACGCCCTATAACCGCGGCTCGATCCTGAAGATGCTGCTCGATAAAGGCGTGCAGGAGGTCGGCGATCCCACCCAGTGCCATGCGGTCGCGATCGATGCCCGTGCGCCGAAATTCGACGGCGGCATCATCACGCGCCACGACTCCGTCGTGTTCGGCATCGTCGTCAACAAGCATGCCCAGCGATTCTATGACGAGGGTGAGGACATCTGGCCGAAGCGCTACGCGATCTGGGGCCGGCTGGTCGCGGCTCAGCCCGACCAGATCGCCTACATCATCTTCGATTCGACCGTCGTCACGAGCTTCATGCCGACGCTGTTCCCGCCGATCGCCGGGCAGACCGTCGCCGAGCTGGCCGGCAAGCTCGAGCTCGATCCGGCTGCGCTGGAGAAGACCGTCACCGAGTTCAACGCGGCGGTGCGGCCCGGCACCTTCGATCACACCATTCTGGACGACTGCGTGACTGAAGGCATCACGCCGCCGAAGACGCATTGGGCACGCAAAATCGAGGCGCCGCCTTATCTCGCCTATCCGGTGCGGCCCGGCATCACCTTCACCTATCTCGGCACGCGCGTGAACAAGGAAGCGCGGATGCTGATGGCTGACGGAAAGCCGTCCGCCAACATGTTCGCGGCCGGCGAGATCATGGCCGGCAACGTGCTAGGCAAGGGCTACGCGGCCGGCATGGGCATGACCATCGGCAGCGTGTTCGGGCGGATCGCAGGACGGGAAGCGGCGAAACATGCACGGAACTAGAATTCTGGACGAAGCCGACCGCCTGATGACGGTCTGCAATTCCTGCCGCTACTGCGAGGGTCTTTGCGCGGTATTTCCCGCCATGGAGATGCGGCGCGCCTTCTCCGATGGAGATCTCAACTATCTCGCAAACCTCTGCCATTCCTGCGGCGCCTGCTACGTCGATTGCCAGTTCTCGCCGCCGCACGAGTTCAACGTCAACGTCCCGCAGACGCTTGCGGTCGCGCGTGCCGAGTCCTATGCGGCCTATGCGTGGCCGCAGGCGTTGTCCGGTGCCTTCGCCCGCAACGGGCTCGTCATCAGCGTCATCGCCGCGCTCAGCATGGCTGCCTTCATCCTCGGTTTCGCGGCCTTGAACGACCGCAGTGTGCTGTTCGGTGTGCACACCGGCCCTGGTGCCTTCTACAAGCTGATGCCGCACAACGCGATGGCCGCATTGTTCAGCGCCGCCTTCCTCTACGCGATCCTCGCGCTGGTCATGAGCGTGCGTGCCTTCTGGCGCGACATCGGCACCCCCATTGGCGGTCGCGCCGACGGCGGCTCGATTTTCCAGGCGATCCGCGATGCCGGCGAACTGCGCTATCTCCACGGCGGCGGCGTCGGCTGCTACAACGAGGACGACAAGCCGACCGACCGGCGCAAGCTTTTCCACCACCTGACGTTCTACGGTTTTCTGCTGTGCTTCGCCGCAACGTCGGTGGCGACGCTCTATCACTACCTCTGGAGCCGCGAGGCGCCGTATCCGTGGTGGGACCTGCCTGTCGTGCTCGGCACGCTCGGCGGCATCGGCCTCATCGTCGGTCCGATCGGCCTGTTCGTTGCGAAAACGCGCCGTGATCCGGCGCTGCTCGACGAGAAGCGCTATGGCATGGACGTCGGCTTCATCGCCATGCTGTTTCTGACCGGCTTCACCGGGATGGCACTGCTTGTCCTGCGCGAGACCGCCGCCATGGGGCCGTTGCTGGCCCTGCATCTCGGCGCAGTGTTCGCGTTGTTCATCACCATGCCCTATGGCAAGTTCGTGCACGGCATCTATCGCTTCGCGGCGCTGGTGCGTTATGCGCAGGAGCGGCGCAGCGAAGCCGGCTCTTGAGAGGCATGCGCGGCTGACGTATTTCTGGGCCGTTCGCGCACAGCGCGAATCGCTTAGGGAGTCCGCGCTCATGTACATGTTTCTGCCTTTTCTGCTGGCGCTCGCGGGCTGCGCGAGTGTCTGGCGTTCGCGCGCGGGACTAGGCTATGCGCTCTGGAGCGCAACAGTCGTGGTCACGGTCGCATGGTTCTTCCACCACGCGACCGATCCGCTCAAATTCTCGTTCTGACGGTGTCGAGATGAGCACTGCGGAGCTGAGCGAGCAACGGCCGGTCGGCGCGATCCTGAACATGCTTGGGCTGCTCGGGATCTCGTTGATCCTGACGGTGGCGTTCGCCTATCAGCTTGCGCTCGGCGAGCTGCCCTGTCCGCTTTGCCTGTTGCAAAGGGCCGGGTTCATCGCGGTCGGCATGGGGTTCCTGTTCAACATGCGCCTCGGTGAACGCGGGTCTCACTACGCGATGATCCTCGTGGCCAGCCTCGTCACCGGCTTCATCTCGATGCGGCAGGTATCGCTGCATCTTGCGCCCGGCGACCCCGGATACGGCTCGGCGCTGTTCGGCTTGCATTTCTACACCTGGGCGCTGATCGCGGCGATCGGGATCGTGTGTTATGTCGCGCTCGTCTTCATCCTGAAGGATGTGACCGGCAAGCGAGACGGGGACGCGCCTTTGAACGGTGCGGCATCGAACACGGTCTTCGCGATCTTTGCGTTGCTGGTCGCCGCCAATCTCTTGTCCACCGTGCTGGAGTGCGGCGCGGGGCAGTGCGACGACAACCCGGTTCGCTATCTCCTGCTCAAGTGATCGGATTGAAGCGGCCGTCGTGCAGGAACGCGATCGTCTGCTCGATCGCGACGGCATTTCGTGGAAGTCCGGTGTGCGATGCCTTGACGACGATGTGGTCGGCCATGTCGGCCAGTTTCGCGCTTTCGACGGAAACGCGTCCGTCATTGGGCCGCGGCAGGACAAAGGCCGAGGCGATTGGCGCGATGGTGCGGCATCCCGCGATGACGCCGATCGCATAATCGGGCGGCGGCAGGGCGGCGAGCACAGGGGGCTGGGCCGTCGAAAGCTGCAAGCCCGCCGGCCCGAAAACAGCGCGGTAGAGCGAGAGGTCCTTCAGGAGGTCGGCGACTTCGCTGCCGCCGTTGGGCGTGCCCAGCATCACGACGCGGCCGAGCCGCACCGGACGATATCTCGCGATGTAAACCCGGGCGAGCAGCCCGCCCATGGAATGGGCGACGAAGTGGATCGCGCCGTCGCATTGCTTTGCGAACGCGGCGACCGGCGCGTGGATGTCTTCCGCAAGCTCCTCGAGCGGCTTCTTGCGGCTGGGGTAGTCGAGATTGAGCGTGGCGAAGCCGTGACGCTGCAACGCTCGATCCACCTTCTTCAGCGTCCAGGAACCGACCCCGATGCCGTGAAGCAGGACCACGCCGTCGCACCGCGCACTAGCCGGTGCGACGGACGTGGGCTGGATCTCGCGCAACCTCACGCTCCGGCGAGGAGGCCTGCTCGCGGGCCATCGTCGTTGCCGTGACATAGTCGGTCTTGCCGGTGCCGAGCAACGGCACCTTGTCGACCACCATGATCGCCGCGGGCACGGTCAGCTCGGACGCGCCGATCGCCTTGGCCTGGCCCTGCATCGCACTGCGCTCGGCGGTCTTCTCCGTCGTCAGCAGCACGATGCGCTCGCCCTTGCGCTGGTCGGGGATCGACACGGCAACCGAGGCGGCCTGCGGCCACAGCGCCGTCGCGATGCTCTCGACCGCTGACAGCGAGACCATTTCACCCGCGATCTTGGCGAAGCGCTTGGCGCGGCCCTTGATGGTGATGAAGCCGGCCGCGTCGATCGCCACGATGTCGCCGGTGTCGTGCCAGCCCTCGGCGAGAGGTTCGAGCACGCCGGGATTTTCGGCCCTGAGGTAACCGAGCATCACGTTCGGTCCGCGCACCGACAGGCGTCCGCCTTCCTCGATGCCGGGGACCGGATCGAGGCGGCTTTCCATCAGCGGTGACAGGCGGCCGACGGTGCCGGGACGGTTGGCCATCGGCGTGTTCATCGCCAGCACCGGCGCGGTCTCGGTGACGCCGTAGCCTTCCAGGATGCGGATGCCGTAGCGTTCCATGAACACCTGACGTGTGCGATCCTTCACCGCCTCGGCACCGGCGATCACCAGGCGCAGCGTGCGGAAATCGTAGGCATGCGCCGAACGGGCGTAGCCGGTGAGGAAGGTGTCGGTGCCGAACAGGATCGTGGCGCCGGTCTGGTAGATCAGCTCCGGCACGATGCGGTAGTGCAGCGGCGAGGGGTACATGTAGATCGGAATGCCAGCGAGCAGCGGCATCATCATTCCGCCGGTCAGCCCGAACGAGTGGAACACCGGCAGCACGTTGAACACCTTGTCATTGGCGTTGGCATCGACCCGGGCCAGCGCCTGCGCCGCATTCGCAAGGATGTTGCGATGGGACAGCACCACGCCCTTGGGCGTGCCTTCCGAGCCCGAGGTGAACAGCACGACAGCCGGATCGTCGGCCTGGCGGGCGACGCGCGGCGCAGTGCCCGCGAGCAGCCCCTTGATCTTGTCGGCCGTACCGATCGAGGCGCGGACGTCCTCGAGATAGACGACGCGGGCCTCCGCGGAGATCGCGGCCATCAGCTTGTCGAGTTTGCCCTTCTCGATAAAGGCCTTCGACGTTAGCACGGTCTTGACCTGCGCGGCCTTCATGGCGGCGAGGACGTTGACCGGTCCGGCCGAGAAGTTGAGCATGGCCGGGACCCGGCCGATGCTTTGCAGCGCCATGAAGACGACGGCGACGCCTGCGGAATTCGGCAGCAGCACGCCGACATTCTCGCCGGCTGTGGTGCCGGCTTCGAGCTTGCGGCTCAAGACCTGCGCGCCGAGGATCAGCTTGCGATAGGTCAGCTTGGTGCCGAGCGCGTCCTCGATGATGACCTTGCCGGTGTCACGATCGCGATAGGCGTGTCCGAGTGCTTCGAACAGCGTGTGATCGAGCATGGCGTTCTTCACCATCGCATCGATCATCACGTCCTGAAGTGCGGCGCCCGCGGCATTGCGGCGTGCCTTGCCCTTCAGCGTCGGATCGACCGGAAGCTTGACCGGCGGCAGGATCGTGACCGTCACCCGCGGGAACCACGAGCGCTTGATCTGGCTGCCGTTGAGATAGCTGAGATGCGAGCGCTGCGCGCCCTCGATGCGAATGGGCACGACCACCGCATCGGCCTTGTCCGCGATCATCGCGGTGCCGTCGTAGACCTTCATCAGCGAGCCGGAGACGGTGATGCGTCCCTCCGGGAAGATCACCACGGGCTCGCCGGCGGCGACGAGCTTGATCAGGTCGCGGGCGGCCAGCGGCTTGGTCGGGTCCATGGTGTAGTGCTTGACGACGCGCAGGAACGGCTTGGCCCACCAGGCCTTGGAGATGCCGGTATCGACCGCGAAGCTTTCATCGATCGGCAGCACGGCGTGCAGCAGCGGGCCGTCGATCAGGCTGACATGGTTGGGCGCGATCAGCATGCGGGTGCCCGGAGGCGGCAGGTTCTCGAGCCCGCGAACCTCGGTGCGGAACAGCGCGCGGAACAGCAGCCCGCCGAAATCGCGGACGCCTTCCTTGCCCCACTTGGTCAGCACGAACCACACTGCGCCGAAGCTGGCGACGCCGAGGCCGAAGAAGATCCAGCCGACATGCAATCCGCCCGCCTGCAACAGCGCGACGAACAGCGAGCCTGCTACCATGAAGGCGGCTTGCAGCACGTTGCCGGCGGCGATGATGCGGGCGCGCTCGGACGGTGCCGACCAGGCTTGCACGGCAGCGAAGGAGGGAACGACGAACAGGCCGCCGCCGAACGCGAAGGCGACGAAGTCGATCAGCATGCGCAGCCCGGCGAACGAGGTTGCGAAGTCGACCGCGGCGATGTCCTGCCCCTTGGTGGTCACGGCGATGGCCCAGGCGAGATCGAGGCCGGCAAACCCCATGATGATGGCGCCGATCGGCACCAGAGCGAGGTTCGGGCGAACGTGGCTCAGGCTGGCCGCGAACAGCGAGCCGATGGCGATGCCGATCGCGAAGGTCGCAAGACACAGCGTCACCACGCCTTCGGTGCCGCCGACGACCTCCTTGACCAGCGCCGGCAGCAGCGACAGCACGATGGCGCCGACCAGCCAGAACCACGAGACGATCACGGTGCCGTCCCACAGCCGCTTGTCCGCGTAGAGCGTCTTCAACAGGCCGAGCGTCGAGGTCCAGGGATTGGCGTTGACGGGCAGGTCGGGGGCGGATGGCGTCGTCTGCGGAATGCGGGAGGCGAAGGCCCAGGACAGCAAGGCCAGCACGACCACGGCCGATGCGACCCAGCCCATATGCGCGGAGCCGGCCACGAACTGGCCGCCGGCGACGGTGCCGAGCAGGATGGCCATGAAGGTGGCGCCTTCGACCAGCGCGTTGCCGGTCGCGAGCTCTCCGAGCTCGAGCTGGTCCGGCAGCATGGCGTATTTCACGGGACCGAACAGGGCGGCGATGACGCCGAACAGCGCGAGCGCCGTGAACAGCAGCGGCACCGAGTGCAGGAAGAAGCCGGCGGCGGCAAAGGCCGCCGCAAAGATCTCCGCGAATTTGAGCCGCCGAGCAACGACGGATTTGACGTATTTGTCGGCGAGCTGGCCGCCGAGCCCCGACAGGATGAAATAGGGGAAGATGAAGACGGCGCCGGCGACCGTCACCAGCGCGTCGCCGTGACCGGTTGCGGCACTGTAAAGCAGAATGATGACGAGTGCGTTCTTGAGCACGTTGTCATTGAGCGCCGAGAAAAATTGCGCCCAGAACAGCGGCGCGAAGCGGCGTGACGACATCAATTCCCTGATCATGACAAGTCCTGTTTTGGGAAGGCAGCCTGAGATTGTTACGTTGTCGCTGAGGCGTCACGACCGGAAGCTTACGGAACGAACGATGGCTGGATGACGACGGTCGCCGGCCTGCTCTGTCCCCTCGATCCTTCCGATCCTGTTGGTCTCCAAATGGTCTCGTTAGGTTCGCAAATATCTGGTCGCAGCCGTGGTTGGGACGGACCGGCCGCGCTTTTTCGGATACCGCGCGGAGCGATGAGGAAATGTTGAACCGCATCGCCAAAGGCCGCGACATCGGCTGCGAATGTCGGGACATGGTAAGTCCTTCCTTGCAACCGGGTCTTGCATTCGAGCCGACCGGAACGTCCCGGGTGCGCCCGCCTCACGTGAGATGAGCGAGGTGGCGAAAGGGCGAGAGGCGGCCGAGCAGGCTGAACCGGCGGCCCGCGTGACGGCTACGGGCGCGGCTCGCCCGCCACATCCGGAAGGTCGCGCGGCGCTCGGTGAGCACGCCGGCAATGTCGCAGGCATTTGCGATGCGATCGACCGGTTGCATCACGAACTTGAGGACGGCCCGGCCAAGTCCGGTCACGAGAGCCGCGGCGTCGTCGACGAAGGTGGAGGCGATATCAACAGCGAGGGTTTGCATTTTGCAGATCTCCGGGTTAATTTGAACAATGTTCACATGAGTAGCTTGAAAATGAACAATGTTCAAGAAGAATCGCCACGCGACCAGAAAAAAAATCGGCGGAGGCTCCAGATCCTGGAGATCGCCCGCGACATTATTTCAGCTAAGGGGCTGAGATCATTGAAGGTTCGTGACGTTGCGGAGGCTGCCGGCTGCTCGGTGGGCAGCGTCTATAACGAGTTCGGCGACTTCGACGGGGTGATCCTGACGGTCAATCGGGAGACGGTTCAGGCGCTCACGGTGCGGCTCGGCGAGGTCCCGGGGGAAGATCCCGTTCGCCAGCTCTACGGGTTGGCCGCGACCTATCTCGAATTTTTCGCCGAGCACGCAAACCTGCTGCGCTCGTTGTTCGAGCATCGGATGGAGGACGACCGTCCTTATCCCGACGACATCCTTCAGATGGTGATGGACGCTTTCGCGCTGATGCATCCACCCCTGGTGCGGCTGCTACCGGCTGCGGACGACGTGCGGATCGCGCTGCTGTCGCGCACGCTGTTTTCCGCCGTGCACGGAATCATCTCGCTCGGCCTCGAGGAGCGCATGGTGGCGGTCCCGCCCCAGATGCTGCGCCAGCAGGTCGAGCAATTCGTCGATACCCATCTCGCCGGCCTCGGGATCGTGCCGGTCGGCGCACGGTCGCCTTGAGGAGGCAAAGCGGCTACCACGCGTATCGCAGGCTCGCGGTGCCGGAATAAGTGGTGCTGCGCGCCGCGAACTCGCCGTCGAACTTCGCCGACAGGGCAACGCCGTTCGAAAACTTCAGTTCGGCACCTGCGGATGCGAGCGCGGTGTTCTTTGCCGGCGTTGCGCCATTGACGATGAAGCTCGCGCCGGGCAGCGCCTGGAATGCAGCGACGAGCGTCGGGTCGCTCACCCAATCATGGGCCCAGGCCGCGCGGCCGCGCAACGTGAGGACCGAATTCGGCGTGACCAGCGTCGCGCGATCGAAGCGCGCGCCGAGCTCGCTCCGCGTGTCGGAGGCCGTGCGTCCCTGATAGGTCAGGCCAAAGCCGCTGCCGGCCAGATCGGCCTCGGTATAGGTCGGTGTGCGAAAAGCCTGCGCCTGCGCCGCCACATATGGCGTGAAGCCGCCAATCGGCGTGGCGAAGCGATAGCCGCCCTCGATGCGGCCTCCGACGGTTTGCGCGTCGAATTTGGCGGTGAGCTGGTTGCCGAACGGTGCGAGCCGATCTGTCGACATCCAATGATTGGCCACGGCGAGAGAGGCGGCAAAATAGGCCGGCCCTGTGCGCACGGCGGTGTAGACGCCGGCCTCGATTGCATCGCTCTTGCCGCCGCCGATCGCCTGCGCGAGATCCCATTTGGTGCCGCCGCCCGACAGCGCGAAACCGACCAGCGCATCGCGGCCGAAATGATAATCGGCGCCGGCCGCGACGCCGCCGGCGCGCGCGCTCAGGTCGTGACTGCCGATCACGACGGGGTCGCCGCTGGTGCGGTTGGTACCGCCGAACGCCGTGCCCCAAGCCGTCCAGCGCTCCGCAAAGGCTGGAGCCTTCATCGCCGGCGTCCCCAGCACCTTGTTGTAGGCGAGGGCGATATCGTCCGGCAGCGCGGCGCGTTCTGGGCTGAAGCCGAATGCCGTGCGACCCGCGTCGACGATGCCACTGCCGCGGCCATCGACGAATGGATCTAGCATCAGGCCGAGGAACTGGCCCGTGAACTGGAAGGCGCCTTGCCGCGCGCCGGTCGCAGCTTCGCCCGAGAGCTGATCGAGATTGTAACGGAGCTGGGCGTCGCTCTGGCCCGCGAAGGAGGAGAGGAAAGGCAGGTTGGGACCGAACGCGCTCAAGGCGCCGGCCACGGCCTTCTGGTTTTGCGTTTGGGCGATCGAGAGGAATGCAGCATTGTTGTAGTTGAGCGTCAGGAAGACGCTGAACCCGTCATAGCTGAGGAAGGAAGCGAAGAGCTGCGGATTGTATCCGCTGACGGTCACGCCCGAGAAGCTGCCGGTGACGCCAGTCGTCGTGCTCAGGATGGTATATTGCGTCGAGGGATTGTAGGCGCCCGCAAGCGTGGTGACGGCGACGGTGCCGCCGTTCAGCGTCGCGGTCACGGCGGCAATCTTGTCGGACTGTCCGGCGGCATTGACGGAGACCGCATAGGTCGAGCCAGTGTTGAACGTCGCATTGCCGTTGACGGCGAGTTGGCCGAGATTTCCGGGTGCGACCGTGCCGCCCGACAACACGTTGAGACTTCCGATCATGCCGCTGCCGCCGAGCGTGCCGCCGCTGACCGTGGTCGCGATGTTGGCCATCATGCCGTTGACGATGAGAGTGCCGGCCTGGACGTACATGGTGGCGGTCGCGTCCATCGTGATGCCCGTCAACGTCCAGCTGGAGCTCCCGGTCTTTTCCAGGACCTCGAATTCCTGGAATTGGCTGGAGAAGCCGAATGTGGCGAGGTCGAACGTATTGTTTGCCGTCCCGCCCAAGCGCAGCGTGTCCGTTCCGTTGCCGGCTTTGACATATCCCATGACGTTCGATCCGGCACGCAGCTCGAAGACGTCGTTGCCGTCCTTGAGATCGACGGCCGTGCTGGCGCTGGTCTGGATCGTGCCGACGTTGATGACGGTGTCCTGATTGTTCGAGCCGATGATGGCCGTACCCGAGGCGCTCGAAATCGTGCCCGCGTTGTTGATGACGTTGCCGTCGGCCGCGCCGCTGAGATCGATGGCGGCGACGTTGCCGGACTTCACAAAGCCGCTCGACAGGATGTTCACCTGGTTGCTCGCGGCTCCGGCGCCGATGCTGATCCCGATGGCTCCGAGAGCGACGCTTCCAACCGTACCGGAGATATTGACGACGTTGTTGCTCGAATTGGCCAGAGCGAGGCCCGCCGACGGGAAGGCTGTCGACCCAACCACAGCCCCCGCATCGATCGTTATGGTATTGTTGCTTCCGCCCGTCACGTCGATGCCGTCGTTGGTGGTAGACATGATCGACGCGTTGTCGAAAACCCTGATCGCGCTATTGGATGCCGCTTGGAAGACAATGCTGGCAAACGTGGGGTCATTCAGAGAGGTCGCGGTGCCGTCGCCAATGTTGACGGTGACACCGCTGACCACGGGCGCCGTCTTGACCTGGGTGTTGCCCGCCCCGGTGCAGGTGATTGAATCGCCCGACTGAAGCGCTGCCTGCGCGCCGCTTCCAGTCACCACACAGGCCGCCTCTGCCGGCGTCGCGAGCCACGGCAGCGCGCTACCTGCGGCAACGGCGCCGATCGCGGTGCTCAAGAGAAACGCATGCCGCCGACACGTCTTCGCGCGACGGATCTGGGGCGGGGTCAACAAACCATTCCAGGGCACCTGCAAACTCCTCTTTCGGCACGACCCGGGCGGGATTCGGGCCGCAACGTTGGCTGGTGCCATGCTTAGCGGGGGAGGTTCCGGCCATCGTGGATCAGCGCGCAAGGCGGTGTGGCGGAAAGCGAAAGACGCAGTTTTTTGGGGAGCAATGTGGCTGCGGCGTCACATAGCCGCGCCGTCGCGACGCCGTTGGACGATGTCTGCAATCGGATGCCGGGGCTGAGAGGGCCGGCGCCTATCAACCTCGCGCTGCGACGGCCTCGCGCGGCCGGGCTGCAACGACGACGACGTCCGGTCTGCCGTTGTCGACCTGTACCCGGTTGCGCCCCTTTTCCTTGGCGCGGTAGCAGGCGGCATCCGCGCGCCGCATGGCGTCCTCGAGCGTGGTGTTGCCGTCCGCGATACAGGCGACGCCGATGCTGGCGGTCACCGCGAAGCAACGATCGTCCCAGGCGAAGGTGAACAGCTCGAGCGATCTGCGCAGGCGTTCGGCGATATCGACGGTGGTCGAGGGGGAGCACTGCGGCAGGATCAGGCCGAATTCGTCGCCGCCGAGCCGGGCCACCAGATCATGCGGCCCCCGGTCCTGTTGCAGCAGGCGCGAGACCTGGCAGAGCAGGCGGTCGCCGGCGAGGTGGCCGCAGGTGTCGTTGACGCCCTTGAACTGGTCGAGGTCGAGCAGGATCAGGCCAAGCGAGCCCGCCGCGGTGGTGTCCAGCACGCTTTGCAGGCGCACCTCGAAGGCGCGGCGGTTGGACAGGCCGGTCAACCAGTCGTGCGATGCCTGCCATGCCAGGCGCTCCTTCTCGGCATGCAACGCATCCTCGAACGCCTGTCGTTGCAGCATCAAGCGCCGCGTGTGCCAGATCAGGAGCAGGATCAGCGTCGCGGCCGCCACGATGTTGATGCACGTCAGCGTGACCTTGATGGCGCGCGAGCCTTCGCCGAGGACGGTCGAGAACCGCTTTGCATGCACCGTGAACTGCGTGTTGAGCTCCGAGAGCCGCGACGACAGCAGCCGCAGGCGGTCGCGGTCCTCAATGGGTCCGTGCGCCAGCTCGGACCGGATGACCTCGCCGAACACGCTGAGCTCCAGCAGCATGGGATCGGTGGCCGCCCACTCGTGGATCGCTTCCTGGAGGAAGCTGACGCGGCTGAAATAACGGAACAGCCAGATCAATCCCGGAACGTCATCGGGATGGTTGCCGCCTTGCAGAAACCCGACGCGGGCGGCCTCGACGTCGACCGGATCGCGCTCGAGTGCCCAGCGCGCGAACTCATCGCCGATGGGAACGGCAAGGGACGCCTGGTAGTGGGTGAACTGGCTCGCCTCGCCTGAATGCAGATAGAGATTGAGGAAATAGACCGCGTTTTTCTGTGACCGCGACCACATCGCTTCGCCCGCGACATAGGCGCGGACCGATGACATCACCTCGAGGCTGAATCCCGCGATCGTTGCCTGGAGCACGACGACCATCACGAATGGCGAGACAAGTTTGATGACGTGAAGGAAACTACGCCCCTTCGTCGACGTCGCTGTTCTGCGAAACACCCTGCATTCCCCAAATCGATCAACGACCCCACCGGAGCGTCGCGCCTGCAACGCCAAGTAGAGGGGAAAGTTGCTTAACTCGACCCCAAAGAAGCAGGCGACTGCACTGCAGGGTGAAAGCGTCGTGAAGCGGATGCCCGCAGATCGTTGCAAATGCCAACGAACCGGAACCGATGCGGTCGTGGCGAACCAATGCCTCGCATTCGTCCTGCGCGGTTTACCTGATCGAGAGAGTTTGGTCCGGCGCTAGACCAGCACCGGCTTGCGCACCCGGCCAGCGTCGCCGAACACGCGCAAATAGCGTTCGATCTCGGATGGCATGCCGGTCGCCTTCTCCGGATTGTCCGAGAGCTTGACGGCCGGGTGGCCGTCAACCGACGACACCTTGCAGACCAGCGAGATGGGATCGAGATTGAACGAGCCGTCCGGCGGGCAGCCGACGAAATCATTGGTGAGGTTGGTGCCCCAGCCGAAAGAGAGCCGCGAGCGACCGGAGAAGTGGTGATAGGTCTCCTCGATCGAGCCGACATCCATCGCATCGGAGAAGACGAGCAGCTTGTCCTTGGGGTTGCGGCCCTTCTTTTCCCACCAGGCGATGATCTCCTCGCCGGCCTGGATCGGTGGCGCGCTGTCGGGGCGGAAGCCGGTCCAGTCGGCGACCCATTCCGGCGCATCGCGCAGGAAGGATTTGGTGCCGAAGGCGTCGGGCAGCGCGATCAGGAGATTGCCGCCATAGGTCTGGCGCCACTGGTCGAGAATGCGATAGGGCGCCCAGCGCAACTCCTCGTCGTCCTTGGCAAGCGCAGCCGCGACCATCGGCAGCTCATGCGCATTGGTGCCGATGGCTTCGAGATCATTGTCCATCGCCAGCAGCACGTTGGAGGTGCCGATGAAGGACGGGCCCAGGCCTTCCTTCACCGCCTCGACGCACCAGCGCTGCCAGAGGAAGCCGTGGCGACGGCGGGTGCCGAAGTCGGAGAGCCGTAAATTCTCGAGCTGGCGCAGCCGCTCGACCTTGGTCCACAGCTTGGCCTTGGCGCGGGCATAGAGCACGTCGAGCTCGAAGCGGCCGCGGCCCTTCATCGCGGCGCGCGACCGCAACTCGTTGAGGATGGCGAGCGCCGGAATTTCCCACATCGTGGTGTGGGTCCAGGGACCGTGGAAATGCAGCTCGTACTGGCCCTCGACCTTGCGCAGCTCGTATTCGGGCAGCCGGAATTCGGCCAGCCAGCGGATGAAGTCCGCCGAGAACATGTGGGTCTTGCCGTAGAAGGTGTTACCGGCAAGCCAGATCAGCTCTTTCTTGGCGAAGCGGATGGTGCGGGCGTGGTCGAGCTGGGCGCGCAGCTCGCCCTCGTCGATGATCTCGGCCAGCCGCACATGGCGCGAACGGTTGATGACCGAGAAGGTCACCTGCTGATCCGGATAGTCCTCCCGAATCATCTGTAACATCAATAGCTTGTAGAAGTCGGTATCCAGCAGGCTGCGGATGATGGGGTCCAGCCGCCAGCTATGATTGTAGGTCCGGCTCGCAATATCGGTCACTGTCATGGGACAATTCTAGCGTGGCGGCCCTCGCGCAACCAGTGGGTTTGGCGAAGGGCAGACTTCCCTGAAACCGTAACCGAGGCTCAGTCTCCGGCCGCCGTTGCCGCCACGGTTTCGAGCTGGCCGCGGATCCAGCGATGGGCCGGGTCTTTCTGATAGCGCTGGTGCCAGACCATGAACATCGGCAGCTCGGCCAGCGTCTTTGTCCGCGACGCTAGCGGAATCGGTACATGCGCGAAACCGCGCATCACACCGGAGGCGAGCAGGCTCGGCATGCTCGCCAGCATCTGCGAGCCGCGCAGGAAGGGCGGCACGCCGGAAAAGCTCGGCACGGAGATGGCGATGTCACGCAGAAAGCCGTTCGCCGCCAGCCGGCGGTCGAAGTCGAGCCGCTCGTTGTCGGTATAGACCACCGTGATGTGGCGTGCCGCGAGATAGGCGCTGCGGCCGGCTGGCGCGGTGCGCGCCTTGGGATCGAAGTAGCAGACGTAATGATCGCTGAGCAGCCGCTTCTGCACGATGTCCACGCCGGATGGCGGCAGTGGCGTGACCATGAGATCGCAGCGGTTTTCGCGCAGCATCGCGGGCGACGGCGACTGCGAGGGGATCACGCGCAGGTTCAGGCTCCTGACCTGTCCCGCGACATGATCGAAGAACCGCGGCAACAGCAAATCGCGCTGGAAATCATTGGCGGCGATCGTCAGCGATAGCTGTGCGCGCGCTGGCTCGAAGGTCACGCCGCCGGCAAAGCTGCGCATCTCGTCGATCAGCGCCCGCGCTTTCGCAGCCAAGGCCTGGGCATGGGCGGTGGCGACGATGCCGCGGCCGGATTTGGCAAACAGCGGATCGCCCGCGATCCGCCGCAGCTTGTTCAGCCCGTGACTGACCGCCGATTGCGTCAGACCGAGCCGCGTCGCTGCCGCCGTGACCGAGCCTTCCTCCAGCACGGCAAGGAACAGTTCGAGGGCGTGGCCGTCGAGCGCCAAATGATCGATTTCCTTCATGTAATTCATTATAATCGATCTATTTATCTTGAGAATAGATCGTCCCATGATCTCCCGATAAGCCGCGCCCCCGGACCCGGGCGCCACAGGGAGAGACAACGCCGATGAACGTCCAGGCGCCAGCCTTGCAGGATCCCCGCCTCAACCGACCCGAGCCGTTCACGCCGCGCGACGGCGGCTTCTTCCAGCGCGACCATTCGATCCATCCGCCGGCGCATGCGCCCGGCTACAAATCCTCGGTGCTGCGCTCGCCGCGCCAGCCGCTGCTGTCGATCGAGAACTCGGTCTCGGAGATCACGGGTCCGGTGTTCGGCCACAACGATCTCGGCCCGCTCGACAACGATCTGATCCGCAACTACGCCAAGGACGGCGATCCCGTCGGCGAGCGCATCATCGTCCATGGCCGCGTGCTGGACGAGACCGGCCGCGGCGTGCCGAACACGCTGGTCGAGTTCTGGCAGGCCAATGCCGGCGGCCGCTACCGGCACAAGAAGGACACCTATCTCGCCCCGATCGATCCGAATTTCGGCGGCTGCGGCCGCGCGCTGAGCGACGACACCGGCTACTATTATTTCCGCACCGTGAAGCCGGGCCCCTATCCCTGGCGCAACTTCGTCAACAGCTGGCGTCCCGCCCACATCCACTTCTCGGTGTTCGGCTCCGGCTTTGCGCAGCGGCTGATCACCCAGATGTACTTCGAGGGCGATCCCCTGATCCCGGTCTGTCCGATCCTGACGACGATCCCGGACAAGGACGCGCTCGACCGCCTCGTGGCGCCGCTCGACCTCAACGCCTCGACGCCGTTCGACTCGCTCGCCTACCGCTTCGACATCGTGCTGCGCGGCCAGCGTTCCACCTATTTCGAAAATCGCACCGCGGGGAACTGAGCCAATGCCGCAGCCGCTCGACTATCTCAAGGAAACCGCCTCGCAGACCGCCGGGCCCTATGTCCATATCGGCCTGATCCCGGCCATGGCCGGCTTCGACATTTTTGAGAAGAACTTTTCTAACGTGCTGGTGACGCCGAACACGCCAGGCGAGCGCATCACGCTGGAGGGCAAGGTGTTCGACGGCAGCGGCACGCCGCTGCGCGATGTGCTGCTCGAAATCTGGCAGGCCAACGCAACCGGCCGCTATAACCATCCGGCCGATCGCCCGGCCAGCCCGGTGGACAAGGAGTTTCGCGGCTGGGGCCGCGCCGGCTCCGATTTCGAGAGCGGGTTGGTGACGTTCGAGACCATCAAGCCAGGTGCCATCATCGACAAAGCGGGTCGCAAATGCGCGCCGCACGTCAATATCTGGATCGTCGCGC
Organism: Bradyrhizobium sp. 61; assembly: GCF_023073075.1. Lineage (NCBI taxonomy): Bacteria > Pseudomonadati > Pseudomonadota > Alphaproteobacteria > Hyphomicrobiales > Nitrobacteraceae > Bradyrhizobium > Bradyrhizobium sp. 61. Next base: position 55,580 of record NZ_JADPIU010000108.1, read on the forward strand.
GCGGCATCAACATCGGTCTCAATACGCGACTCTATTTCTCCGACGAAGAAGCCGCAAATGCCGCCGACCCCGTGCTCAACCTGGTCGAGCCGCCGGTGCGGCGCGCGACGCTGATCGCTACGCGCGGCGAGCGCGCCGGCAAGGTCGTGTACTCCTTCACGATCGATCTGCAGGGGGCGGAGGAGACAGTGTTCTTCGACGTCTGACAATCCGGCGGTCGTCCCGCAAGATCATTCCACCTGGTCGCCTCGATTGACCGATCCGCGCGTGGCGGCCTGCGGTGGTTGCGGGCGCATCTCGCGCGATCCCGGCCGCTCGGCCGGGGCGCGCCCCACTCTTGGCTTCAGCTCCGTCAAATCGATGAAGACGTCGGCCTGCCGGCGCAGTTCGTCGGCCACCATGGGAGGCTGGCTCGCAAGCGTGGAGACGACCGTCACGCGGACGCCGCGGCGTTGCATGGCTTCCACCAGTGAACGAAAATCCCCATCGCCCGAGAACAGCACGATCTGATTGACGTGCTCGGCGAGTTCCATGGCGTTCACGGCGAGTTCCACATCCATGCTGCCCCTCATCTTGCGGCGGCCGGTCGTGGCGTCAACGAACTCCTTGGCGAGCTTTGTGACGACGGTGTACCCGTTATAGTCGAGCCAATCGATCAATGGGCGGATTGACGAGTATTCCTGATCCTCGCTCACGGTCGTGTAGTAGAAGGCTCGCAGCAGTGTACCTCGGCCGTGAAATTCGCCGAGCAGTCGCCTGTAGTCGATATCGAAACCGAGCGCCTTGGTGGCGGCATAGAGATTGGGGCCATCGATGAAGACCGCAATCTTCTCAAGCGAAGACATTATGCACTAATCCCCAGTTCCGCATTGAAGCCGGCAGGTTCAGCCGCCAGGGCTGTGTGCCGGCCGGAAAACGTCGAAGTCGCCGATGGCCCGCGGAAAAAGGCGGCGCAGACGGCCGGAGGGGGGGCCGTCCCGCGCCAGTTAAGGGAGGTTGCTGCTATCAGCGCCAGGATTCCGAATGCAGTCACGTTAAGGCGTGCGCATGCCACGCTCAATTGTACGGAGGTAAACGGCGCGTATCCAAAGGGTTGGATGCTCTATACGAAGGTAAGTGGCGCGCCGGTTCGGATCTCGACAGCCCGGCGCGATCACGAATGGCCTCAAGCTTCGCCGCCATGGAGCTGGGCGCGAAAGGCGCGCGGCGACAGGCCCGTGGCTGCGGCATAGACGCGGCTGAAATAGGCGGGATCCTCGAAGCCGAGCGCGTAGGCGATCGTCGAGACCGGCAAATTGGTGTAGACGAGGTTGCGACGCGCCTCGCGGATCAGCCGGTTGAGGATCAGGTGCGAGGCGGTGTCGCCGGTCGCTGCCCGCGTCAGCCGGTTGAGATGGGTCGGCGTGATCGACAGCGCGCCTGCATAGTCCGCAACGCTCCAGCGTTCCAGATGATGCTGTTCCAACAGCGCCTCGAAGCGGCGGAACAGCCCGCTTTCCGCCGTGCCGTTGCCGCCGCTCTCGCTGGTGAGCGCGCGGGCCACCAGCCCGATCATGGCCGCCGACAGTGCACGCAGCACGTGCGCGCGGCCGAAATCGCGTGCGGCGTGCTCGGCGAAGATCTGCTTCATGGTGGTGCGGATCTGCGGCGTGCCGCGCACCACGGCCGATCGGGACAGGGCGCCGCGCAGTCCTTCCGAGGCAAGCAGTGCCTCGTCCAGAATTTCCGCGGCGATGGTCAGCACCCAGCCCTGGGTATCGGGCTCGAAGCGGAAGCCGTGGACATGGCCGACCGGCACGTTGACGACCTGCATCGGCCGGAGCGGCACCACGCGCCCGTCGAGCGTCGCCTCGCCGCCGCCGCGCTCGATCAGCAGCACCTGGTGCAGCCGGGCATGGCGGTGCACGGCCAGCGTCCAGTCGTGCAGCACCGAGCGCGACGCGATCGTCTCGCAATGCACGACGTCGGGCAGATCGCCGGACTCGCCGAAGAGGTTGTAGACCCGGATTGCCGGGGCTGAGGCTGCGGTTCTCATGTTCGAATAGTACAAGACAAAGACGAAACCCTCCATCGGTTTGCGGCGCTGCATCTGCAAAAAACGCAGCGACGGGAGGACGTAAAAATGAAAGTTCAGGTCTGCATCATCGGCGGTGGGCCGTCCGGGCTGCTGTTGTCCCAGCTTCTGCACCTGAAGGGCATCGATACGGTCGTGCTGGAGAAATACAGCCGCGACCACGTGCTCGCCCGCATCCGTGCCGGCGTGCTTGAGCACGGCTTCGCCAGGTTGATGCGCGAGGCGCAGTGCGGCGAGCGGATGGACCGCGAGGGCGAGATCCACAACGGTTTCGAGATCGCGCATGACGGCGTGCTCTCCCATATCGACCTGCACAAGCATTCCGGCGGCAATTCGGTGCTGGTCTACGGCCAGACCGAACTGACGCGCGACCTCTACGAGGCGCGCGATCGCCTCGGCGGCAAGGTCGTGCACAACGCCGAAGACGTGACGCCACACGATCTGACGTCGGACCGGCCCTACGTGACCTATCGATCGAACGACGAGATCGTCCGCATCGATTGCGATTACGTCGTTGGCGCCGACGGCTTTCACGGCGTCAGCCGCAGGTCCATCCCGAAGGACGTGCTGCGCGAATACGAGAAGGTCTATCCGTTCGGCTGGCTCGGCGTGCTATCGCGCACGAAACCGGTGTCGCCCGAGCTGATCTATGTGAAGCATGAACGCGGCTTTGCGCTCTGCTCGCTGCGCTCACAAGTGCTGAGCCGCTACTACGTCCAGGTGCCGTTGACCGACAAGGTGGAGGACTGGAGCGACGATGCGTTCTGGACGGAGCTGAAGCGCCGCCTGCCGGACGAGGTCGCCGGCCACCTGATCACCGGGCCCTCGATCGAGAAGAGCATCGCGCCCCTGCGCAGCTTCGTCGCCGAGCCGATGAGCTACGGCCGCCTGTTCCTCGCCGGCGATGCCGCCCACATCGTGCCACCGACCGGCGCGCGCGGGCTCAACAGCGCGGCGTCCGACATCTACTATCTCTACCACGCCATGCTTGCGCATTATCAGCACGGTGACGATTCCGGCCTTGCGGGCTATTCCGCCAAGGCGCTTGCGCGGATATGGAAAGCGCAGCGTTTTTCGTGGTGGATGACGATGCTGCTGCATCGTTTTCCCGACCGTTCCGAATATGAGGACCGGCTTCAGCAGACGGAGCTCGAGTACCTGCTCTCGTCCGAGACGGCGCAGCGGTTGCTCGCGGAGAATTACGTGGGACTGCCGTTTTAGCGACGGTTTGTGACCGCTCAGCTGACGTTGCCGCTCCAAAGGGGAGCTCTCCTCGCGGCACCAGGCGAGTTCGCCCGTCAGGCCGGTTCCCTTTCAATAAGTGGTGACGGACGCCGAAATGCTCTGTTGCCTTGTGCGATCGTTCCTACCTCCTCAACCGAACAGGAGGGCGCAGCGATGACGAACACAGCGCTTGTGGTCGGCGCCAGCGGTATTGTCGGCAGCAATCTCGCCCGCCATCTCAGCGATCGCGGCTGGCAGGTGCTTGGGCTCGCAAGGCGCCCACCAAGCGACCTCGATGGTGTTCGTCCCATCGCGGCCGATCTGCAGGATCCGGCCTCGCTTCGCGACATCCTGGCGAGCCTTCGTCCCACTCACGTGTTTCTCGCCACATGGCTACGTCAGCCAACCGAGGCGGAAAATATCCGCGTTAACGCTGCGATGGTGCGCAACGTGCTGGGGGCACTTTCCGGCGCAGATACGCTTTCTCATGTCGCGCTGGTCACCGGGCTAAAGCATTACCTGGGACCGTTCGAGTCCTACGGTAAAGGCAGGCTGCCCGCGACGCCATTCCGCGAGGAGCAACCGCGGCTCGATGTCGAGAACTTCTACTACGCTCAGGAGGACGAACTATTCGATGCAGCCAGGCGCGGTGGTTTCAGCTGGAGCATTCACCGCCCGCACACGATCATCGGTTATGCGATAGGCAACGCCATGAACATGGGAACGACGCTTGCCGTCTACGCGACGATCTGTCGAGAAACGGGGCGGCCATTTCTCTTTCCAGGCTCGGCGATGCAATGGACCGGCTTGACGGATATGACGGATGCCAGATTGCTGGCGCGGCACCTGGAATGGGCCGCGATGACGACGGTCGCGCGAGACCAGGCATTCAACGTCGTAAATGGCGATGTCTTCCGATGGAGCTGGATGTGGGCGCGACTGGCCGGCTGGTTCGGGTTGCAGCCTGCCCCCTTTCCAGAGGAAATTTCGCCGCTTGAGCGTCAGCTTGCCGATTCAGGTCGTATATGGGCTGATATCGCGCTCAGGTATGATCTCGCCGAAAGCGACCTCTCCGTCCTTTCGTCGGCATGGCACACCGATGCCGACTTGGGCCGCCCTATCGAAGTCGTCACCGATATGAGCAAGAGCCGTAAGCTCGGCTTCCTTGAATATCAGGCGACGGACGACAGTTTTTTCGATCTCTTCAGCAGGTTGCGTGCCGCGAACGTCATTCCTTGAGCCTTCTGACGAAGAGTAAACAACCGCTACTTTCCTTCCAGCGTATTGACTGGCGTCCACTCTGGCGATGGTGGATTTGCGGCGAGGGCTTTTGCGCGCTTGGCGAACAGCGCCGACGCCGGGTCGATCTTCGCGACGCCGTCGAACGCCTCGGCCGCCTTCGCAAACTCCCTCGCCCGCCAGGAGGCGAGCCCCTCCGCATACGCCGCGGCCATCTTTGTTTGCGCCGCGCTCTCTGCGCCCTTGTCCGCCAGCGGCTCGAACACCTTGATTGCTTCGCCGCGGCCGAGCACCCTGATCGCATCGAGCTCACGCCAGGCGAAAGTGTCGCCGGTCTGTGCCATCGTCGTTTCCGAGGCCATGATGGCGGTGCCGTAATATTTGTTGGCGCCCTCGAGTCGCGAGGCGACGTTCACGGTGTCGCTCATCACGGTGTAGTTGAAGCGACGGCGCGAGCCGATATTGCCGACCACGGCCTCGCCGCTGTTGAGCCCGATGCGGTGCGACAGGCCGTGGCCTGCGAAGGCGGGATTGCTGGCGTTCAATTCCGCGAGCTTCTCGTGGCACTTCAGGGCGGCGTGAACCGCGTTGCGCGCGTGGGCGGGATCGTCGGCCGGCGCGCCGAACATCGCGACGATGGAATCGCCGATATACTTGTCGACATAGCCGCCATGGCTCTCGATGATGTCGGTCATGGCCGAGAGATATTCGTTCATCAGGGTCACCAGCTCGCCCGGCGTCATCGTCTCGGCGATCGAGGAGAAGCCGCTGAGGTCGGAGAAGAACATGGTGACGTTGCGCATCTCGCCGCCGAGCGCCGGCATCTTGCCGGAGGCAACCATGGTGTTGATCACTTCGGGCGCCAGATAGAAGGCAAAGCTCTGGCGCAGGAAGCGCTCGTCGCGATCGGCCAGCACGAAGCGGTAGCCGATCATCATCGCGAGCGCGGCAAGACTTGCGAGCGCAGGCTCGGTCAGCGGCAGCGCCAGCGCGTGTACGAACGCGGTGACGGCCGCGGCTGTGTAAGCGGCAGTGAGGCCGAGCCAGGCGATCAACGCGCCGCCCGGTGCGAGCATGGAGGCCGCGCAGGCGATGATCGCCGCGAACACGATCGTGAGAACGGTCCGCATGGGAAAGCCGAGCTCGGTCACTGCGTCGCGCTCGATCAGGTTTCGCACGACGGTGGCATGCACGAACACGCCTGCGACGTCGCTGCGGGCCTTTCGCAGGGTGTCTGCCGGCGCGGGCAGGGCGCATCGCGCAGCCGGCGTCCCGTCATGTCCGCCGGACAGTCGCATCGAGGTCAGCTTGCGGTCCTCGAAGTTGAGAATGGTGCCGAGCAGCACGACCTTGCCGTCGAAGGCGCGGCGGAAGAAATCGGCGTCGCCCTTTTCGAGGCAAGCCCGCAGGTCGGCGAAAGAATAGGTCGGGACATCGCGGCCCATGCCACGGTAGTTGAGCGTCAGCGTGTTCGGCACTGCGCTTGGGATGGCATAGCCAGACAATATCGTTGCGCCAGACGGCCCGATCTGCGGCGCTGCGCCGAGTGCGTGCGCAGCCAGCTCGACGGCCATGGCGGGCACCCGTTTGTCGCCGATGGAAAAGCTTAGAGGCATCCGCCGGATCACGTCGTCGGTGTCGGTATGAACGTTGAGGGCACGGACATTGTTTCTCACCGCAAGTCGCTGTGCGGGGTAGGGCACATCCGGATGGTCATTGCTGAGGATTTCGCCGAGCACCAGCTTGCCGTTGTCGGAAAGCTTCCGCAGCGCGATCAGATAGTCCCGGTCAAAGCCCTTCATGCGGGCGCCGATCGGCGCGTCACCAAAGGAAATCTCCGACTGCTCGATCGAGCTTGGAAAGATGACGTCGAAGCCGATCACCTTGGCGCCGCCGTCGGTGATGCCCGTGAGCACGCGGCCGATCTCGCGTGTCCAGGTCTGCGTCGGCGATCCCTTGAAGGGTGGGGTGTCGTAGGTCTCGCCGTCGATGGCCACGACGACGACCGGCGAATCGGCGGGATCGCGGCGATCGCCGACAAGCTCCCAGCGCAGCGCCGTGAGGATATCGAGCGAGAGACCTTGCAGCGTCTGAAGCGGCGGGGACGTGAAGACTGCGCCCGCAACGAGCGCAATCAGGATCGCCGCAACGATGTCCCGTCCCCCGATCCGCCGCATCGCCCCGTCGCAGACCGCCTATTCGAGCCGCAGCAGGCGACCGACGATCGGCGTCGGCGATGACGTGGCGTTGGCATCGACCTGGAAGGCGTAGCGCTTGGCGCCGAGGATGGCGAGATAGCTGCCGCCCGGGGTCAGTGTCTTTCCGGCCTTGGCAAAGTCGTAGAACTTGCCGCCGACCATGATCTCGCTCTTGAGCGGCACGCTGATCGTGGGCTCCTTGCCGTCGGTGCGTTCGATGACCAGCGTGCTGCCGCTCTTGGCCTGTATCAGCGGGGCGACGCCATAGAGCGTCGGCAGCTTGGCCGGCGGCGCTCCCTTGGCGTCCGATCGCATGGTGCGGAAGGTCGTTGCGGCGCTCTGGTTGGCCTCGCGCTCGGACAGTTTTGCTGCATTGGTATCGCAGGGCACCTTCTCGCGCTTGACCTCGCCGAGTTGCACGGTGCTCTGCTCGGCGCCGACCAGGACGACGCCTTCGCTGATGATCTCGCGCTGGCAGGATTTGAGGTAGCTGAGCGTGATGCTGGCCTTGGGCCCGAGCTTGATGATCTTGCCGGGCGCCACATAGTCCATGAACGCGATGCCGTCGACCTTGCCCTGGACGTCCTCGACGATCGCGGCCGGGGTCTCCGCCAAAGCGGGGGCCGCAAGACAGAACGCGCCGACACCAGCGCCGATCAGGCTTCTCATGGGAGTTCTCATCCAATTCGACCGATATATCGCCGGTCCCCGTCCTGGTCCGATGCTTAGCAGCGGCGCGTCCAGACAAATGTGACCGGAATCACTCTTGGTTGTTGGTGCACTCTAGCAGGAACAGGTTCAAACCTGCGACCGGAGAAAAGCGAAGCCGCGGCAAGCGGTTGGCCGGATGGATCATGTCAGGCGGCCGGGACGGGCTCAGCCAACCGGTCCTCGACCGCACAGCTCTCTGCCACACTCTCTATAATAGGCGCGAGAGGCGCTTCGGTCTTCTGATACGGCGTCGCCTGGTGACCGGCGGCGATTTCCACGACCTCGTCCCAGCGCGACAGGAAGGCCTCGACGCAGGCCGGGTCGAACTGCCGGCCCTGGTTCTCGACCAGATAGTCGCGCGCCACGTCGAGCGGCATCGGCTCTTTATATGGCCGGCGCGTCGTCAGGGCGTCGAAGACGTCGGCGACCGCGACGACGCGCGCGGCGACCGGGATCTCGTTTGCCTGAAGGCCGTTCGGATAGCCCGCGCCGTCCCAGCGCTCGTGATGGCCTGCGGCAATTTGCGCACCGAGCTGGATCAGCTCGCAGCTGGAGTCCGCCAGGATCTTTTCGCCGATCGTCGCATGGGTGCGGATCACCGCCATCTCATCGTCGGAGAGCCTGCCGGGCTTGAGGAGGATATGGTCGGGGATGGCGACCTTGCCGACGTCGTGCAGGGGCGCGGCCAGATAGATGTCGCGGCAGAGCCGGGGCGGCAGGCCGAGCTGCTCGGCGATGATGCGGCTGTAGCGCGCGACCCGCAGCGTGTGCTCGCCGGTGTCGTTGTCGCGGTATTCGACCGCGAGCGCGAGCCGCAGGATGATCTCCTCCTCGCGCTCGCCGAGCTTCTGGGTCGCGGCCGCGACCGCGCTCGCCAGATCAGCGGCACGGTCGTTCTGCTTGCGCACGGCTGCACCAAGGCGCACCAAATTGCGCAGCCGCACCGTCATCTCGACGCTCTGTGGCTGTTTCGGTAAGAAATCGGTTGCACCAACCTGCAGCGCTTCCATCTTGACGTCATCGGTCTGTCGCGACGTGATCATCGCGATCGGGATGTCGGCGCAGCCGGGCAGGGCGCGGAAGGCGCGGATGAAGCTGATGCCGTCCATATGCGGCATCTCGTAGTCGACCAGCACGAGGTCGAAGACGCGCTCGCGTGCGCAAGCCAGCGCCTCGACGGGATCGAGGAACGTCGTGGCCTCGACCAGGCCATCGGCTTCGATATGACGTTTCAGGAAATTGAGGACAGAGCGGCTGTCATCAACGAGAAGCGCTTGGGTCAGCATCGGCGGCCGGTCTCGTTCGGATGCGAGGCGTGACCTCCACGAATAGTCTTTGCGATTTAACGCGGAGCAAACGCCCGGGCTGCGGCGAACTGACTCAAGACTGCGCACAGCGCATGCGAATTGAGCGAACCATGCACGCCTGCATGCATGCGCGAAGTTCTTCGGTTTGTGACCCGTAGTTGTACGGTGATGCCCATTAGGGGTTTGCACACTCTCCCAAGCGAATAGTCGTCGCGCGAGATTCGCGTCATGCGTGCAGCGAATCCCGAGGAAATCTGGGGGACGAATGCCGTCTGATGTCACTGAGCCGAAGTGGTCCCTACGGCTGCCTGCAGATTGCAGCATCGCTGCGATCCGCAGCGTCTATGACCTGATCCGCGAAGCTTTCGGCCGGCAGGACCGGCTCGAGATCGATTGCTCGAGCGTCGACAAAGCCGACGTAACCTCGATCCAGCTTCTGCTGTCGACCGCCAGGACGGGCGAGGCCCAGGGCCGCCCGGTGGTGCTCACATCATTCTCCCAGTCTCTGCGCACCACCCTTCGCCGCGCCGGCTTCGCCAGCGATGCGATGATCGATCAGCACTTCCCGCAAAAGAAAGATGGCACCTGATGGCCACGATTCTCACGGTCGACGATTCCCCCAGCATCCGTCAGATGATCAAGGTCGTGCTCGAACCGGCCGGTCACAACGTGATCGAGGCCGGCGACGGCGCGCAAGGGCTCGCCAAGGCGCAGGCCGGCAAGCTCGACCTCGTCATCACCGACCTCAATATGCCCGTCATGAACGGGCTGGAGCTGATCCGGGCGCTGCGCAAGCTGCCGAGCGCGGTCGGCATGCCCATCGTGTTCCTGACCACCGAATCCAACGACACGGTGAAGCAGGAAGCCAAGAGCGCCGGCGCCACCGGCTGGATTACCAAGCCGTTCAAGCCGGAGCAGCTGCTCGCCGTGGTCGGCAAGCTGGTGCGTGCATGAACGCGATGGACCCGACAGAGGTCTTTCGCCAGGAAGCCAGCGAGCTGTTCGAGGTTCTGGAAGGGGCTCTGCTCGATCTCGGCCAGCGTCCCGACGACCGCGAGCTGGTCGATTCCGCCTTCCGCGCCCTGCATACGATCAAGGGCTCGGGCGCCATGTTCGGCTTCGACAAGGTCGCCTCCTTCACCCACGAATTCGAGACCGCGTTCGACCGCGTCCGCAAGGGCGAGATCAAGCCGACGCAGGAGCTGATCTCGGTCGCGCTTGCGGCCAAGGACTATATCCGCGCGCTGATCGAGGATCCGCAATCGACCGACGACATCATCGGCGAGGCCATTCTCGACGACCTCAAGCGCTTCGTGTTTCCCGACCAGCCTGCCGCTCCCGTCGCCGAAATCGCCGAAGCACCGCCGCTGGCACCCAGTGAAAGCAAGCAGGCCGGCTGGCACCTGTATCTGGAATTTGAATCCCACGTCCTGCGCAACGGCTCGAACCCGCTCGATCTGCTGGAAGACCTTTGCAAGCTCGGCCCGTGCTTCGTCGTGCCCGTGACCGACGGCATCCCGTTCCTCGATGAGATGGAGCCGGAAGACTGCTATCTGAAGTGGGACGTCAAGCTGCACGCCGCCTGCGACAAGGACGCGATCGACGACGTCTTTATGTTCGTCCAGGACGAGATGAAGCTGACGCTCTCGCCGCTTGAGCAGGTCGAAGCGCCCGCGCCGCTGCCGTTGTTCCAGCTCCTCGACGAGGAGCTGGCTCCCGTGGCCGAGATGGCCGCGCCGGTGGCCGAGGTCGCTGCCGCGCCCGTCGCCGCGCAGCCCGTCGCAAAGGCGGAGCCGAAGCCGGAAGCCAAGCCTGAATCCAAGTCTGAACCGAAACCGGAGGCCAAGCGTGACGATCGCGGCATCGCCACCGTCCGCGTCCAGGCCGAGCGTCTCGACGAGTTGATGGACCGGGTCGGCGAACTCGTCATCGCCCAGGCGCGGCTGACGCAGCTCGCCTCGTCCGGCTCGGATCTCTCGATCAAGATGATCGCCGAGGAAATCGAGCGCCTCGCCTCCTCCCTGCGCGACACCACGATGGGCGCGCGCATGGTACCGATCGGCTCGCTGTTCGGCCGCTTCCGCCGCCTGGTGCACGATTTGTCGCGCGACCTGTCGAAGCCGGTCGAATTCGTCACCACGGGCGAGGACACCGAGCTCGACAAGACCATGATCGAGTGCCTGGCCGATCCGCTGGTTCACCTGATTCGCAACGCCATCGACCACGGCATCGAGGACACCGCGACCCGCTCCGCCAACGGCAAGACGGAGCAAGGCCGGATCGAGCTCGCGGCCGTTCATTCCGGTGCGCAGGTGCTCGTCACCGTGAAGGACAATGGCGGCGGCCTCAACACCGCGCGCATCCGCGCGAAAGCGGAAGAGCAGGGGCTGATCGCCTCCGGCGCCGTGCTGACCGATCACGAGATCCACCAGTTCCTGTTCCACCCGGGCTTCTCGACCGCGCAGACCATCTCGGCGCTGTCGGGCCGCGGCGTCGGCATGGACGTCGTCAAGCGCACCATCGAGAACATGCGCGGCACGATCGACCTGTCGACCCGGCCGGGCCAGGGCACCACGGTAACGCTGCGCCTGCCGTTGACGCTTGCAATCATCGAGGGTCTTTTGATCCGCGTCGGCGAGGGCCGCTACATCATTCCGTTGTCGGCGGTGGAGGAGTGCGTCGAGCTGACGGCCGAGGACGAGCGCTCGCGCGGCCGCAACTTCCTCAACGTGCGCGGCAACCTCGTGCCGTTCCTGCGCTTGCGCGAGATCATGACCGCATCGGGCGCGCCTGACCGGCACCAGAAGACGATCATCATCTCGACCGGCGAGACCCGCGTCGGCCTGGTCGCCGACCAGATCATCGGCAACCACCAGACCGTGATCAAGTCGCTCTCCAAGCTGCACTCCGACGTCACGATCTTCTCCGGCGCGACCATTCTGGGCGACGGTACGGCGGCGCTGATCCTCGATGTCGCACAGCTCGTCGCGATGGCGCAGTCGAAGGTCGAGAAGCAGCACATCAGCGAGGCGGCGTGATGAACGAGGCGGGCGAACATCAGGTCGACGCGATGCAGGTCGTGATGATCGGCCTCGGCGAGGAGAAGTTCGCGCTCGATGCCGGCCTCGTGCGCGAGATCATCGATCCAGTGCCGGTGACCAAGGTGGCCGGCGCGCGGGCCTTCGTTCCGAGCGTCATCAACGTGCGCGGCAACGTCATTCCGCTCGCCGACCTGCGCATTCGCTTCGGCATGCCGCAGCTCGACGACTCCGCCGACACCCGCATCGTCGTCATCGAGCTCGAGCTCGACGGCGAGCCGGTGCTGGTCGGCGTCACCGCCGACAAGGTCTACGAGGTCACCGAGATATCGCAGACCGACGTACAGCAGACGCCGCGCGTCGGCATGCACTGGAAGCCGGAATTCATCCGTTTCATCGCCAAGTGGCGTGAAGAGTTTGTCATCGTTCCCAACATGGAACGCATCCTGAATTGAGATGAGGTCTCGGGCGAGACTGGGGTAGGGGCTGGAAATGAGATTTACGGTCAAGGCAAAGCTTGCCATCGCGTTCGGTGTGGTCCTGTCGCTGTCGATGGCGGCGGGTGGCCTCGCTTATGTGAAACTGAGCGAGATGATCGACACCGCCGACAGTCTGGTGTCGCGTGCCAACCGGATGGACCGTGCGGCGGAGATCGAGAAGGGTATCCTGCTTCAGGTTCGCGCCGAGAAGAACCTCATTCTCGCGCCTGAAAGCGAGGCGGATCGTTTTATCGCCGAAATCGCCAAGCAGCGCGAGACGCTCTCGAAGTTGAAGGAAGAGATCCAGGCCGCGGCTTCCCCCGAAGGCAAGAAACTCATGGAGAATTTCGGCGTCGCCTATGCGCGGATGAACGCCGTTCAGGACGACGCCCTCAAGACCGCCCGGACCGACAAGGCGAAAGCCGCCGAGCGCTCCATGACCGAGGTCCGCAAGGCGGTCGCCGAGGCCATGGAAGCCGCCAACGTCTACGTCACCAACGTCAAGAAGAACATGGCCGCTCAGGCGGCCCAGGCTCACGAGGACGGCAACCGGGCCCAGCTCCTGCTGATCTCGGCCGTGCTGGCTTCGCTTGTCATCGGCCTGATCGCCGCGATCTGGATTTCCTTGAGCATCTCCCGCGGTCTCGGCCGCGCCGTCGGGCTCGCCGGCGCGGTTGCCGATGGCGATCTCAGCCAGTCGATCAAGGTCACAAGCAACGACGAGATCGGCGATCTCGTCACCTCGCTGAACTCCATGGTCGAGAAGCTCAAGCAGATCGTCGCCGAAGCACTCACCGCGGCGCAGAACGTTTCCGCGGGCAGCCAGGAGCTCTCGGCCAGTGCCGAGCAGCTCTCGCAAGGCGCGACCGAACAGGCTTCGTCCGCCGAGGAAGCTTCTTCCTCGATGGAAGAGATGGCCTCGAACGTGAAGCAGAACGCGGACAACGCCAACCAGACCGAGAAGATCGCCGCGCAGTCGGCCAAGGACGCGGAAGCCAGCGGCGTCGCCGTGGGGCGTGCCGTCAATGCGATGCAGACCATTGCCGAGAAGATCACGATCGTGCAGGAGATCGCGCGCCAGACCGACCTGCTTGCCCTCAACGCCGCGGTCGAGGCCGCGCGCGCCGGTGAGCACGGCAAGGGCTTTGCGGTGGTCGCGTCCGAAGTGCGCAAGCTCGCCGAACGCAGCCAGGCGGCCGCGGCCGACATCGGTACGCTGTCGACGGAAACCGTGAAGGTCGCGCGGGAAGCCGGCGACATGCTGTCCAAGCTCGTGCCCGACATCAAGAAGACTGCCGAGCTGGTCCAGGAGATCACGGCGGCCTGCCGCGAGCAGGACGTTGGCTCAGCCCAGATCAACCAGGCGATCCAGCAGCTCGACAAGGTCGGCCAGCAGAACGCCAGCGCCTCCGAGCAGGTGTCCTCGACCTCCGAGGAGCTTGCCTCGCAGGCCGAGCAGCTTCAGTCCACGATCTCGTTCTTCCGCATCGAGCATGCCGGTCGCGGCGAGGCTGCCGCGCCCGCGCCGATCGACCGTGCGGTCACCCAGCTCCGCGCCAAGGCCGCGCACATGGCGGCAGCGGACCGCGGCGTCAAGAAGCCCGCGCCCGCCCGCAAGCCGGCGCGCGCGATGAAGGTCGCCAATGGCGGCGGCTTCGCCTTCGACATGCATGACGGCGAAGACGACCGCGACGCCGAGTTTCAGCGCTGACTGCAACTTGAAAACAATCTGACCCTGGACCGTACCATGGCCGCAACCTCGCAATATCTGACGCTCGGGCTCGCCGGCGAGACGTTCGGCATCAGCATCCGCAATGTCCGGGAAATTCTCGACATGCGGCCGATCTCACGGCTGCCGCATGCGCCGAATTTCCTGCTCGGCATGATCGACGTGCGCGGCAGCGGCTATCCCATCGTCGACCTCCGCACCAAGCTCGGCCTGCCGGCCGTGGAAGCGACAGAAGCGACCCGCATCATCATCCTCGACGTGCCGATGAAGGATCGTCTGGTCGGCGTCGGCTTCGTGGCCGATTGCGTGTTCGAGGTCACCGATATCGACGAGCAGGCGATCGAGCCCATCCCCGAGGTCGGCGGAAAATGGCAGTCCGACTATGCCGCCGGCATCGGCCGCAAGGGCGAGAAGTTCGTCGTCATCTTCGATCTCGCCAAGCTGATGGCGAACGACGAGATCCCGGAAGGGCGCGATACCTCTCGCGCTGCCTGAAGTTGCAAGCGTGAAGCGTGGTCAAGCGTAAGCACCCCAATTCGAACCAACGAGACTGACATGAGATTCACCGTCAAAGCCAAGCTTGCCAGCGCCTTCGGCGTCGTCATCCTGCTGTCCATGATCGCCGGTGCGGTCGGCTATTTGAAGCTGGCGGACATGGTCAGCACCACCGAGCTTCTGGTCAGCCGTGCGGGCCGGATGGAAAAGGCGGCGGAGCTGAAGGAAGGCATCCTGTTCCTCGTGCGCGCGGAGAAGAACGCGATCCTCGCAGCGTCCGATGCAGAGCACGAGCAATTCCAGGCCGACCTCATCAAGAACCGCGACGCGATCACCAAGTCGAAGGACGAGATCTACGCAGCCGCCAGCGAAAGCGGCAAGAAGCTGATGGAGGTCTTCAACGTCGCTTTCGCCAAGCTCAACGCCTATCAGGACGAGACGGTCCGGCTCGCGAAGACCGACAAGCCGAAGGCCCTGGATCGCTCCATGCATGATGGCCGCAAGGTCGTTGCGGACGCGATCGAAGCGGCCGACGTCTACATCAAGAATGTCAAGAAGAACATGGCTGAGCAGGCCGAGCAGTCCAAGCAGGACGGTGCGCGCGCCGAGATGCTGCTGATGAGCCTGGTCATTGCCTCGCTGCTGATCGCCGCGGTCGCGGCGACCTGGATTGCGCTGAACATCAGCCGTGCGCTGGCGCAGGCGGTGGGCCTCGCTGATGCGGTAGCGATCGGCGATCTCAGCCACAAGATCGAGTCCTCCAGCAATGACGAGATCGGCGATCTCATCAAGTCGCTGAACGCGATGACGGTCAACCTCAATGCGACGGCGGCGCTCGCCAACCAGATCGCACAGGGCGATCTCATGGTCGAGGCCAAACCGCTGTCGGACAAGGATACGCTCGGCCTCGCGCTCGAGCGCATGGTGGAGAAGCTCCGTCAGATCGTGTCGGAAGCCCTGACCGCGGCGCAGAACGTCTCCGCCGGCAGCCAGGAGCTCTCGGCCAGTGCCGAGCAGCTCTCGCAGGGCGCGACCGAGCAGGCCTCGTCCGCCGAGGAGGCCTCCTCTTCGATGGAAGAGATGGCCTCGAACGTGAAGCAGAACGCCGACAACGCCAACCAGACCGAGAAGATCGCCGCGCAGTCCGCCAAGGACGCGGAAGCCAGCGGCGCCGCCGTCGGCCGCGCCGTCAACGCGATGCAGACCATCGCCGAGAAGATCACGATCGTGCAGGAGATCGCGCGCCAGACCGACCTGCTCGCGCTCAACGCCGCGGTCGAGGCCGCGCGCGCCGGCGAGCACGGCAAGGGCTTTGCCGTGGTTGCGTCCGAAGTGCGCAAGCTCGCCGAACGCAGCCAGGCCGCCGCCGCCGAGATCGGCACGCTCTCGACTGAAACCGTCAAGGTCGCGCAGGAAGCCGGCAATATGCTCTCCAAGCTCGTCCCTGATATCAAGAGGACGGCTGAGCTCGTCGAGGAAATCACCGCCGCCTGCCGCGAGCAGGACGTCGGCTCGGCCCAGATCAACCAGGCGATCCAGCAGCTCGACAAGGTCGGCCAGCAGAACGCCAGCGCGTCCGAACAGGTCTCCTCGACCTCGGAGGAGCTCGCCTCGCAGGCCGAGCAGCTTCAGTCGACGATCGCCTATTTCCGCATCGAGCAGGGACGCGCCCAAGCCGCCGCGCCGATCGACCGGGCGGTGAACCAGCTCCGCGCCAAGGCGGCGACAATGGCGGCCGTCGAGCGTCCGGCCAAGAAACCGCAGGCGAGGCCGGCGCGCGCCGTGAAGGCGGCCGGTGGCGGCGGCTTCGCCTTCGACATGAACGGCGGCGAGGACGATCGGGACGCCGATTTCCAGCGCTGAGAGCCGTCAAGAGGTCGGCCCATCCTTCACCGGTGGGCCGATCCGCCGTCAGTGATCGAGTAAACGCGTGGGATTCAAGATGGCCGGTTCGGCCCGACATTCAGTGCAGGCGGCCATCGCGGATCGGGGCATTCAGCCATGATGCCCGCCGTGCAGGATACGGTCGTCCATCTGTCCGACCGCCACTTCCGGACCATCGCCGAACTGATCGAGGGCCAGGTCGGCATCAAGCTGCCGCAGGGCAAGCGGCTGATGCTGGAGGGGCGGCTGCACAAGCGCGTGCGTGCGCTGAACTTCTCCGACCTCAACGAGTATGTCGACAACCTGTTCGAGGCCGATCATTTCGACACCGAGCTGACCCATCTCATCGATGTGGTGACGACCAACAAGACCGACTTCTTCCGGGAGCCCCAGCACTTCACCTTCATGAGGGACGTCGCGATCCCGGCCCTGCTCAAGTCGCACGGGCGGAAGAACGCGAACCTGAAGATCTGGAGCTCGGCGAGCTCCACCGGCATGGAAGCCTACACCACCGCCATGGTGCTGGACGACATGACGCGGAACGGCTCGCGGTTTCAGTACCGCATCCTCGGGACCGACATCTCGACCGCGGTGCTGCGCCTTGCCAAGTCCGCGATCTACACCCGCGACGTGCTCGCCCCGGTGCCGGAGCCCTTCGTGAAGCGTTATTTCCTGTCGTCGCGGGACAAGTTGCGCGGCGAAGTGCGGGTGGTGCCGGAATTGCGGCGCATGACGCATTTCATGAGGATGAACCTCATGGATAAGTCCTACCCCGTCGACCGGGACGTCGACATCATCTTCTGCCGCAACGTCCTGATCTATTTCGAGCGCGAGACCCAGCGCAAGGTGATCGAGCAATTGTGCAGCCATTTGCGGCCCGGCGGCTATCTTCTGGTCGGTCATTCGGAATCGATGATTCACAGTGCAGTGCCGGGTCTGAAGCAAGTTCAGCCAACCATTTTCAAGGTCTAGCCGGAGCGCAACCAGAATGCCGAGGGAGAAAGTTCGCGTACTGATCGTGGACGATTCGGCGTCGGTGCGCCAAATCCTGCAAACGATCCTCAACGACGATCCTGACATCGAGGTGATGGGGACGGCCTCCGATCCGTTCGCCGCGGCGCGCCGCCTCCAGAACGAAATCCCTGATGTCATGATCCTCGACCTTGAAATGCCGCGCATGGACGGCATGACCTTCCTGCGCAAGATCATGGCGCAGCGCCCGATCCCGGTGATCATCTGCTCCTCGCTCACCGAGGAAGGTTCGAACGTGATGTTCGAGGCGTTCGAGGCGGGCGCGGTCGACATCGTGCCGAAACCGAAGATCGACACCCGGCAGGCGCTGCTCGAATGCTCGACGCGGCTGCGCGAGTCCGTGAAATCGGCAGCGCGCGCGCGGGTGCGTCCGCGGGCGGAGCGCCGTACGATCGAGAGGAAGCTGACCGCCGACGCCATCATCCCGCCGCCGGTGCAGGGCAAGGTCCGGCCGACGACTGAACGCATCGTGTGCATCGGCGCATCGACCGGCGGGACCGAAGCGCTCAACGACGTCCTCGAGATGCTGCCGCCGCACTGTCCTCCCATCGTCATCGTCCAGCACATGCCGGCAGGGTTCACCGCGGCCTTCGCCAGGCGTCTCGACAGCGTCTGCCAGGTCCGCGTCAAGGAAGCCGAGGACGGCGAGCCTGTGCTGCCGGGCTGCGCCTATATCGCGCCGGGCGCCCGTCACATGCTGCTCCAGCGCGTCGGCCTGCGCTACCAGATCGCGATCAAGGACGGCCCGCCGGTGTCGCGGCATCGCCCCTCGGTCGACGTGCTGTTTCGCTCCGCGGCCCAGCATGCCGGCGCCAATGCGCTCGGCGTGATCATGACGGGCATGGGCGACGACGGCGCGCGCGGCATGCTGGAGATGCGCAAGCTCGGCGCCTCGACACGCGCGCAGGACGAGGAGAGCTGCGTGGTGTTCGGCATGCCCAAGGAAGCCATCGCGCATGGCGGTGTCGAGAAGGTCGTCTCGCTGCATCATATCCCGCGCGAGATCATGCTCTGGTATCAGGCCGGACACGTTGCGGTGGCAGGTTGATTGCGATGTCCGTCATTCCGGCTAGCACACTCACCGAGGCGATCACCGCGATCGAGGATGTCTCGTCGCGGATCGAGGACGTCTTCGCGCGCGTCGGTCACGAGCTCGGTCGCGGCCACCTTATCTTCAAGGAGCTGAACCAGGGCCTCGCGACGCTTTCGGAGGAGCTCTCCGGCGCCGAGATCGAGGGCGCCGCGACCGCGCTACAGGAGATCGCCGCACGGCTGAGCGAACTGGCAGAGGCGCTGCCGGCCGAGAGCGCGCTGCTTGCGACCATCGGCAACAGCACGGCGGAGGCGTCCTCGCTGCTCAAGCCGCTGTTCAAGCACATCCAGATGATCACCATCATCGCGCGCAGCGCGCGGATCGAGGCGGCTTCGCTGGACGGCGACCGCGAGGGCTTTCTCGCCTTCACGCAGGAAGCCTACGACCTCGGCAAGGCGGTACAAGGTTCGATCGAGGGCTGCGCGCGGGACCAGCAGCGCCTGTCGGAAGCCGTTGCGACTGCCTCCGGTCGCCAGAAGGAATTCGAGAGCCGTTATCGGAATCAATTGGTGTCGGAGAGCGCCGAGCTCGGCGCAGCCTATTCCGGATTGCGCGGCCAGCGCCGCGACAGCAGCCAGCTCGCCGTCCTCGCGAGCACCAGCACCAGGAAGATTGCCGAGGCGGTTGGCGGCGCAATCATTTCCTTGCAGGCCGGCGACAGCACGCGCCAGCGCCTCGAACATGTCTGTCATGGCCTCGGTCGGGCGTCGGAAGCTGCGCCGGGCCTCGTTCCCGAACGGGGCGCGAGCGAGGTCGGCGCGCGCGCGATCTGCCAGTTGCAGGCGGCCCTGCTCAGGGACGCCCAGCGTGAATTCGGCGGCGACATCGGCCAGATCGTTCGCGCGCTCACGGCCATCCTGCACGATGCGGGCAATGTCGTCGGCCATGGCCGCACGCTGTTCGGCGGCGAGGATGGCGGCCCGTCATCGTTCCTGGCGCGCATCAAGCAGGCACTGGCACATGCCTCGACCCTGATCGCCACCTGCGAAAGCGCCGGCCGCTCGGTCGACGAGGCGCTCGCCATCGTCGAGGACACGCTGGCAAAGTTTCGCCAGGCCATCGCCGGGCTCGCCGAGGCGACCGTCGACATCACCCTGATCGGAATGAATGCCGGCCTGAAGGCAAGCCATCTGGGCAGTCGCGGCAGCGCGTTCGTCGTGATCGCCAACGAGCTCAAGGCGACCGCCGACCAGGTTTCGGCGGGCGCGGGGCGCTTGCGGCCTGTGCTCGACGGCATCGAGCGCTCTGCGAACGAGCTAAAGGAGCTCCGCGTCCGGGGCGATCCCACGCAGCTCGCCAAGTTCGAGCCGCAGATCCTCCAGGCGCTGCGCGAGGTCGAGGTCGGCAATGAACGGCTCGGCAAGCTGATGAGCCGGCTCGTCGATGAAGGCGCGGAATTCGAAGGCCTGATGAATTCGGCGCAAGGTCTGATGAGCTCGCTAGGCGAGAGCTCCGCAGCCTTGCCTGCGGTTGCCGCGCGGCTCGAGACCGCGAGCGCCGGCGCGCAGCGGCCGCAGCCGGAGGCGCAGGATCAGGCGATGCTCGATGATCTCTTCGCGCGCTACACGATGGAGCGCGAGCGGGACGTTCACCGCGAATTCCTGCAAACGCTTGGCCTTGCGTCGATCGCCGCCACGCGCCGCGTCGAAGCGGTCGAGACCGCGGATGACGGCATAGAGTTGTTCTGACGTTCGCCGCCGGCGTCGCGCGTCGGCGGCAATTCGACGGATTGGGTTTTCCGAGCATTAACCTTGCCCGAAGGGCTGGCCGTTAGGTCATTGTCGCGCCCCAGAGTTGGTCGCAAATACAGGGCGATCTTCACCTCGGAAAATTCCCCATGCTGAGAGACGGTAAATACGCTGCCTGGTTCAGGACCTCACGAGGTCAGGGCACCGGCATCGTGGATCTGGCCGAGGGCCGGATCTCGGGCCGCGACAGCTTCTTTACTTATGGTGGTTCCTACCGGGTCGATGAGCAGCACTTCTCGGCCGTCCTGACCGTGAACCGGCATGCTGACGGCCCGCTGAGCGTGTTTGGGCCTGATGAGGTCGAGGTCAAACTCTCGGGTGTGTGCAACGGCCTGGTGGCGAGCTGTTCGGGAACGGCCAAGGAAGCACCCGACGTGAAGTTCGAGGCGACGCTGATCTACAGCCAGGAAGATGCGCCGGCAGCCGACGCCAAATGCGCGGTCGTGAAGCTCAACGCCGACAAGCTGCCCAAGGGCCTCGACAACCGTTCCCGGCCGCGTCATCCGTTCACGCCGCCCAAGGCGCCTGCGTCGTAGGGTGCGGGTTTTTAGCTTTGCATTGACGCTGTTGTCGCGAAATCACGGCGCGACTGGACTGCGGCAACACTAGTTTTAGAGGTGAAATCTAGGTTGAGGCCCATAACAAAAGGCGGACAGGGACATGCCTCAGATCTGGATGACATATGACGAACTCGCGACCCTCAGCGGCTGCAGCGCTGCCGAGGCCAGGATGCAGGCGCTGCATCTTTCGCTCGATCGCCGCAAGAGCCGCGACGGGAACACCCGCGTCAAGCTGAACCTCGCCTTGATGGCCCGGTTCTGCGAGACCGTTCGCGAAGCCGAATTCGACCTCGATGACGCGATCACGGCGCTGCGCGATGCCCATCGGCAGATGTCCGGGGTTCTTTCGACCAGTCAGCCGAGCTTGCGGCGCGGAGTGGCGTAAGCCGGCGCCGGTGGCCAGCCTCAGGACGGCGGCCTCGGCAGGAAAGCCAGGATGGTCTGGGCCAGAAGGACGCCGACGGTGCCGCCGGCGGCCTTTTGCAGCACATCGATGAATCGTGGATCACGATCCGGCGTCACCGCCTGCAAGACCTCCAACCCGACTGCGACGGCGATCACGAACGCGCAAGCCAGCTTGACGCGCCCCGGTAGCAGGAAGGACAGCAGGAAGCCCAGCAGGCCGTAGGCGCTGAAGCGCTCAATCACGACGACCCAGTAGGCCTCCGCGTGGCCCATGAGTGCCGGCCGGCCCGCGAGCTTGGCCAGCGTCGCATAGACGATGAGCACGAGACAGATAACCGCGGCTGCGATGAGATGGTTGCGGCGCATTGCGCCAACATAGCCGGTCGACCGGCCGGCCGCTTTCGAAAGCCAAGAACATCGTTAAGGTTCACAAACCCTCGAGGGCATGAACCAAGGTTCACGGGCGAGCCGCGGAGCCGAGGCTACGGCCCAACCCGCATGCATGCAGTTGACGTCAAACGCGGCGGTGTAGTCGCGATCTCACGCGGACGGCGCTGAGTTGGCGAGGGCAGGCATTCATCTGCCAGTTCTTCGGCCTGGTGACCCAAAGCCGCACTGCCAAGAACAGGAAGTTGATGCCGAACCAGATCGACATCACGATAAGGAAAGAGCTTGCCATGGCGGCTCCGCCTCCCGCTTTCTTTCGAAAGCAATGCGGAGCGCGGCTGAGAGTTCCGCCTTCAGGGGAACGGGCAGGCGATCGTCCCTGCCCAAATTCTCGTCATCGACAAAACCAGGCCACCCCGGTCAGGCACAAAGCAACGCGCCTGACCGCATGACCAAGCCGTTCGTAGGGATCGACGTTTCAACGCCGATTGTAGGACCAGCCCTTGTCGACATTGGTCGGGTAGTGGGCTGCGAAGTACGGATTCTTGAGGCAGTTGCGCGCGGGATCGAAAATCCAGTCGGCGCATTCCCGGTAATTCAGGAATCGGCAATCGAAACCGAAGGCGCACCACGGCGCGCCGTTTGGAAATCCGAACCCCACGGGGACTTGCGCCGACGCTACTGAGGGCAGAGCCAGGAGCAGAGCTACGGCGAGCGCGCGGGACAACATGGTGCATTCCTCCAACAATCTAGCAAACTGAGACCGAAGCCGGTACGGCGACCGTTCTGCGCCGAAAAGGGACGATGTTCAATCTTCGTCGTTGGATAGTCTAGCAGCCGGGCGCGGAGAGATCGAGAGCGCTGAAAGCGATCGGCCCATGTCGATTGGCGGCTGCCATGCATCGATTGATGATGCGGACGCACCCGTCCATGACGTGTCGCGCGCGGCCGACGCTAGCCCTTCTTGGCGCCCTTGGATTTGAGCGACAGGCCGAGGCGCAAGGCCATACGCTTGATCGCATCGGGCGAGCGCCCGAGAAGTTTTGCTGCCTCTTCCAGCGAAGTCGAAGACTTGGCCAATTCCATCAGCCGGCGGTCTTCCTTGAACGACCAGGGCCTGCGCGCCATAACCGAAATCATCCTCTCGTCGAGACAAAGACAAAGCCGCCAAGCGGACCCACGTTCGCTCGACGGCTTTGCTTGGGTGGGGCCGGGCCTGGGGGAGCCCGGTGCGAAGATGGATATGCGATCCACTAAGGTTCGCAACAAACAACGCGGATTAAGCTAACTGCTCAACCTTACCGCGATGAAATCGGCGCGTTGCGCTCCGTATAACCACGGAGTTTCGCTAACCAAGATCGATCTGCACGCTGTGATGGTGGGGATCGAGGATGTTCTGCCACCACGTCCGGTTGTCGCAGAACCGGTGCACGGTCTTCGCAAGTCCGCGCTCGAAATCCTCGCGGGGGGCGCCTGCCGATATCCGAGACCCGACTTCGCGTCTCGACGCTGCGGCAAGACCCAGCTGCTCCGCCAATCCGCGCGGACTGTTCTGATGAGCATGGAAGAAGTGCCGATCCCCGAGCCGTCGCCGAGCAGCCGTCGAAACAGCGACCGGTCTTGCCGCGTGGTGGTGATGAGGATTCTCCTGAGGTCGGCGTACGTCAGGTCGGACCGCAGACACTGGATCATCGGCTTGCCGAAGACAGGCAGGAGCTGCTTGGACGCCATGCTGACGATGGAGGCGAGCAGGGAACTTGTTCCCTGCGATGTGGCCCTCAATGTCCTCCAAGCTCAGCCCGGCAACCTCCACTTGACAATGGATGGCACGGCGTTTCGGCGTCAGCATTTGTGCGCGATTAGGAATTAGATGCTTCGAGATCACGACATTGTTTGCTTCGAAATCACGACGTCGATTCGAGCGATCAACTTGAATTGAAACGGCGCCGGTTGGTCGCAACGGCATCGAACGAGAAAAAATCCAATCGCGATGCATGCGGCAGCGGTTTGACGAGCAGTATTATGCTTCTCTCGGTTGAGTCGTCACGAGATCGTCGAATTCGTTCGGCTATGGTGCGCGCGCACGAACAAATCAAAATCAACAAAATCAAGAAGACCGAGATGCTTCAAAAGGCGCGAGCGGCACTTCCTCTCACCAAGCTCAGAGAGCGGGCGTTTGAAGGCGCGTTTTTCAGCGTTGCGCTGATCGCGATGGCGGGCTGGGTGTATTTCATCACGCTGTTGCTGGTGCGATTGTTCCTCTGGTTTTTCGGCTGACGCACGAGCCGATCACTTCGCGTGCAGGGTGCTGCCCAAAAAATCCCTGGCATGACGAGAAAATCAGCGGCGGTGATCATGATCTCGACACAACTCGAGGATGAGACTGCCAGTATCACTGGAACGAATTGCGAATGATGCTGCTCGCGATCCTGGTCTCGCTCCTCGGTGGCTTTGGCGCAGGCTATGCGACGCGCGCGCTGCGGCCTCGCGAGCACGCAGAGCGTCATCCGTTCCACCGTCCCTACAGTCCCACCGCGTTCCGGCAGAACAGTTCATTGGCGAGGGCACGGCGTGCATTCTAAGGATTTACAACCGGCGTGCGGTTCTCGCGTTGCGGCTCGCATGGCGGCGGAGGGGAGTGAAGCATGACGGGATTTCGGGGAGACGCCATGACGAGCCCGACGTACAACGCGCCACGGCGGTATTTCGTCGACGGGGGAGGTCGCCGCGTCCTGATCGGCCTGACGCCCGAGGAGACGTTCGAGTTCGAGCGGCTCGACAGCGAGCAGGCGCAGGTCGCGCCCGATGCCGGCGAGCAGCGCAGGCTCGAGCTCTATGAGAAGCACGAGGGTGCCTGGAGGGCCTGGATGGCGCAAAGCCGCACCGAGCGGCGCGAAGGATTCAGCCTTTATTAACCATCGCGGGCCCATTTTCTGGTCTGGCGCCTCGAACCGGAAAATGCACGCATGTTTCAGCTCTTCCTGCGGGCCCGCACCCATAACTTCCTGAAAGACCGTTTCGGCGGAGAGCAGGTGTTCCGCGCGCGCTCGCCCGAGCGCGACGCCGAAACCGATCGCACCCGCATCGAAGCCATCATGATCGCGATCGATGACGCCCTGCATGCGGCGGAGCGCGAGCAGTCGGGTCTCAACCGCCGGGTCGAGGACGTGCTGGCGCGCGCCGCCGTGACGATCGGGAACGGCGACGACGAATATCTCGAGCGCGAGGCGCTCGACAATCACCACCAGGATCTGTTCGACAAGGAAATCCTGAACGGCCAGCGTCGGCTCAAGGAGCTCGGCGCCTCGATCGCCCATTTCAAGTTCCTGAAGGCGGCGATGCTGAGCCGTTTCCCGGACTACCGGCCTCCGGCGAGCCCCACCAACTGACGCTTGGTACGGCGCGCGAGCGAGGCCGCTAGATCGCGAGCATGCTGTTGCCCTGTATGGACAGCAGCGTCAGGTTTCCGGTGGCATAGGCCCCGGTATCGATGTTGGCCCGGTTCTCGAGCAGCTCGGCCTGCTTCACCGGCGTATGGCCGTGCACGACGTATTTGCCGAAGCGCCTATTGCTTTGCAGGAACTCGTCCCTGATCCACAACAGATCCTGCTCGCGCTGCTCGGAAAGCGGAATTCCCGGACGCACCCCTGCATGGACGAAGAAGAAGTCGCCGCACGTGAAGGTCGGCCGCAACTGGCGCAGGAACGCGATGTGCTCCGGCGGCATCACGGATGTGAGCTCGCGCACCAGATCGGGCAACTCGTCCTTGCCAAGGCCGGGCGCGGCCGACACGCCGTACGACATCAGGGTCTGGAGCCCGCCGAACTGAAACCATTCGGCGGCGCGGGCGGGATCTTCCAGCACCGAGGTGAAATAGGCCTCGTGATTGCCCTTGAGAAAGACGGTGTTGCGGCGGCGGCTGCGGTTGATCAGGAGATCGAGGGTATGACGCGAGTCCGGTCCGCGATCGATGTAGTCGCCGAGGAAGACCTCGATCGCGCGATATGGCCGGCTGTTCGCCATGTCCGCATCGATCACGGCGAACATCTGCTCGAGCAGATGGGCGCAGCCGTGGATATCGCTGATCGCATAGATGCGCACGCCGTTCGGTAGCTTCGGCCGCGGCGAATTTCGGGGCGCAATCATGGACATGGGGTGCAACTCTTTCAAAGAGCTTCGCCCGGGATGTCAATATGCTATCGGCGAATTTGGGTGTCCGAGCAGGTTTTTTTCTACCCCTGCCGGCAAGCCTGCGCCTGCCCGATCATTCACCAGCGTTGCGAATCACCCGTCCCCAAGCTTGCGCGAGGCTGGCCGAGTTGCCGCTGTCGAACGAGGGTGCGGCCTTGCCGCGATAGGCGGCCGCTCGCGCGCGGACCAGAACCGCGCCGCAGAAATAGCCAAGCTGGAGCACCGACGCGAAGACGAGAATCGTCACAACGATGTGAGCTGAATCATGTCCCTGCCAGGCGGAGCCCACACCGAGGATCGTCGCACCGAGAACGATGGCGGGCGGCAGGATGAAGATGCGGAATCGGCCTCCCAGCAACGATCCGATCAGCAGACTGAAAATGGCAACCGTACTCACGACGCAACTCCTCGAATTGGTCACGAGTGTTAATGGCCGCGGCCTAATAACGGCTTAAGCGGCATGGTTGAACAGCCGTTCAAATGCGCGCGACAATGCTGTGCGAAAATGACGCGATTTGGTGTGAAACGCGGCGTGATGCCTGCTTAATTGTCACGCGTGTGACAGTAGTTTGAGCATTGTTTTGCTGCGACGCTGCATTGCATGAAAATCGATTTGATTTTTTCGGTGCACTGCCGCAATGTCGCTTTGTTTAGTTAAGATATACTTCGGCGCACATCGAAAAAATTAGATCGATTTGCTCGCAATTCTGATTGCGAGTGGTGACGAGGCAGCGAGGTTCGGATGGCTGTAGCAACTTACGGTTCGGAAAACTATTATTCGGTTATCTCGAACCGACGCGGTGCCCTCCAAAGACCCCTGCAAGTGGCTTTGATCGCCGGAGACTTCGTCGCCGTACTGCTCAGCTATTTCGTGGCGAGCGGCCTGTATCGCGTGCTCGTGATCGAGCAGGACTCATCCGTCGGAGCAGGCTTGGTCGTCGGCGCGGTGTTCGTGACCATCGCTTACTTCCAGGGCGTCTACGATCACCATCGTCTGCTGAGCACGGTCTGGCAGCTGCGCAAGGCCCTGGCGGTCTGGCTGATCTCGCTGACCATTCTCGCCGTCGAGGCGTTCCTGCTCAAATCGTCCGCGGACCTGTCGCGCGGAACCACGCTGCTGTTCGCCGCGACCGGCGGCGTCGCCTTGGGCGGTCTGCGCGTGCTGTGGCGCCTGGCGCTGACCTCGAGCTACGCCAAGGGCCGTCTGGTGGACCGCAAGGTCGTGCTGCTCAGCCTCAAGCCTCTCGATTTCACCTCGACCCGGTTCAAGGATCTGCGCAAGCACGGCTTCAACGTCGTGCGACATTTCGTGCTCGATCCGTCTGAAGAGGGCGCGGGCTGGGATCACGAGATTCGCGACATCACCCGTCAGGCGCGCACGGCGGATGTGGAAGAATATCTCCTGGTCATCGACTGGGACGAGATGCCGCTTCTCCAGAAGCTGAGCCAGCATCTGCGCGTTGTCCCCCAGCCGATCCGCCTTCTGCCAGATTTCCCGATCGCCGATCTGGTCTCGCGTCCGTTCCAGCCCGTCAGCGGCACGGTCGCGATCGAGATCCAGCGCGCGCCGCTCAGCGTGTTCGAGCAGGCGCAGAAGCGCTGCCTCGACATCGGCCTTGCCTCGTTCGCGCTTCTGCTGCTGGCGCCGCTGCTGATCACGGCTGCGATCATGATCAAGCTCGATTCCAAGGGCAAAGTGATCTTCAAGCAGGCCCGGCGCGGCTTCAATGGCAAGCAATTCGATATCTGGAAGTTCCGCTCGATGACGGTGGCGGAGAACGGTCATGTGGTCACGCAGGCGACGAAGAGCGACGCGCGGGTGACCCGTGTTGGCCGTGCGCTGCGGCGGACCAGCATCGACGAACTGCCGCAGCTCTGGAACGTTCTGCGCGGCGAGATGTCGCTGGTCGGGCCGCGCCCGCATGCGCTCGCGCACGACAATTACTACGATCCGATCATCAGCAACTACGTGTACCGGCATCACATGAAGCCGGGCCTGACCGGTTGGGCCCAGGTCAACGGCTTCCGCGGCGAGACGCCGACCATCGATCTGATGGAAAAGCGGGTCGAGTACGACATCTGGTACGTCAGCAATTGGAGCATCTGGCTCGACTTCAGGATCATCCTGAAGACCGCGCTGGCGCTGATCCATCAGGAAGCCTACTGAGCCAGGCCGACGTCGGGCGCGCGTTGCCGCGCCCGACCCGCACGCCGCCCGTGCAGAGGGGAAACGGCCTGCATTTTGCAGCATGTGATTCGTTGCTGCCCCTTTGACGATTTGCCCCCCCAAAAACGCCGAGCCTTGCAGATTGAGCCATCGCCTCGCCAAGTTCGTCGCCTTGCCGTTGCTCGTCACCTGGGCGATCGCTGCCGCCTGTTCTCATGCGAACGCGTTGGAGTGGGGGGTCGGCGGACCGCCGCAAAAGCGCAGGGATCTCGCGCCGATCTTTCAGCTCATGAGGGAGCGCGGGCTCACGCAATACAGGACCGGTCTCAATCTGACGCAAGATGCCGAGCCGGGCGAAGCCGCGATGTTCCGGCAAACCATTGCGCTCGCCAGAAAATATTCGATCACGCTTCATCCTCTGATCAACTTCCCCTTCCGCTACGGTGACCGCACCGACAAGGGGCGGTACCCCAAGGGAGACCGGGACGCGCTCTACAGGCAGGGCTACGACCGCACCTACGCGTTCGTCCGGCAATTCAAGGACGATGTGTCCGACTGGGAGCTTGAGAACGAGATCAACCTGCTCGCGGTCGATTCCGACGGGAAGAAGCTGTTCGGGCGCGGGATGACCGCGGCGGACTTCGAAATGCCGGTGATGGAAGACTGGGCCCAGGTGTTGCACGGCGCATCCGATGCCGTCGACCAGATCAACCGCGAGACCGGAAGTCATCTGCGCAAGGTGCTGAACACGACGTCGACGATGCTGGGCTTCCTCGACTTCATGGAGTCCCGCGGCGTGAAATACGACGTGATCTCCTACCACTATTACGAGGTCGCGGGGCAGAACCCGCATCGGCACTGGAATGGACGCAATCCGCCCTTCGACCTCTTCAAGAAGCTGGCGTCCTATCACCGCCCGGTGACGTTCAACGAGGTCAATTGCGCCGAGATCTACAAGCCGGCCTATGGAAATCGGCCCGGCGATCCCCTGACGGAGCAATGCCTCCGCTCACTGCGGGACACCTTCCAGTATCTGAAGAACCAGAAAGACGTCGAGATCGAGAGCGTGATGGTCTACGAGCTGTTCGACGAGCCGCAGAAGAAGCCGCCGGAGAACAGGTTTGGTCTGATGTACGAGATCGACAGGCCCAAGGTTGCGCTCTTCCTTCTTTCGGAATTTGCCGGCGGCCGCCTGTCGGCTGAAGAATCGACTGAGTTGAGAACCAGGGGACTGTAGCTTTCGGTCTCCGTGCGAAGAAAAGAACCTGCAATGCCTTTACCTGGATCTGAGCGCGTCAACACCGAGAAGTCGGGCAGCATCTTGGGATTCAACGGGCTGCGCGGTCTCTCGGTCGTCCTGGTCTATCTCAATCACAAGTGCGGACTGCAGTTCTACTCGGGCAGCGTCGGCGTCTGGATATTCTTCATCCTGAGCGGCTTCCTGATCATCGGCGAGCTCAACAGGCAGCGAGGCAAGGTCGGGACGGCCGCATCCCGGCCCGCGGCGGAAATCGTCACCTTCTGGGTCAAGCGGGCGACGCGCATCTTTCCCGCATATTATGCGCTTCTCGCCATCCTGTTCCTGACCCGGTCCTATTTTCAGCACGCGGGGCCCGATCTCGGCTTCCGCTATCACGTCGTGTACCTGTCCAACTACTGGATCGGCAGCGTCATCGGCGGGACCGCTGGTCCCTTCGGCGTGCTCTGGACGCTCTCGGTCGAGCAGCAGTTCTACGTGATCGCGCCCTTCCTGTTCATCCTGCTTCCTCTGGAGCGCCATTTCGTCACCTGCATGAGTGTCGTCGTTCTCGGTGTGATCAGCCATTTCCTGATGTATTCGTCGGGCTTCAATCACACGGCCATCCATACCCTGTCGCCGTGGAATTTCAGCCTCATCGCGTTCGGCGGCGCGCTGACGATCTTGCATCTCCAGAGACGGGAATGGGCTCCGAACGGCAACGGCACGTTCGTCTGCCTTCTCATCGTCGGGTTCATGCTGTGCTCGAACGGCGTGATTTACGACGCCCCTTCGTATCTTTCCCCCGCGATCGACATTGCGATCGGGCTGTGCCTGGTCGCGCTGATCTGGTGGGTTCGCGCCAACCAGGACAGTATCTTTGTTCAAGCGCTGGAGTGGAAGCCGCTCGAGCATCTCGGGAAGATCAGCTACGGCTTCTATCTCGTTCACAACTTCATCCCGAACCCGCTCGGCAAGGCGCTCACGCTCTATGGCGGGATGTCGGTGCCCGACAGCGTGAAGATTACCGCGGGCGCAGCCATCGGCTTCGTCATCTCGTACGCTGTCGCGCATGTGTCCTGGAAGTACTTCGAATCGCCGATCCTGCGCAGCCGTCGCGGCCTGACCAAATTCTTCCTGCAATACCTGCCCGAAAATCCCTCGCAGGGCGTGCCGCGAACCGAGCTGAAATAGCCTAGCGGCTCATACGAAAGCCATCGCCATCGACTGGATAACAGCGATGGCGAATTCGCAGGCCCTTCTCCGCGACGAAATGCGAGAACAATTCCCGATCGGCTTCGGGCGCGGTGCAGGTACGTTCGAGCAGCGCGACGCGCGCCTCGGCGCCGGCCGCCTGATAGAACGTAGCTGCGCTTGGGAACAGGCGGGCCTGGAAGATATCGGCGAAGTCCTGGGTGGCGTAATCCCTGAGCTCGGGCGAGGCCGCATTGAAGGCGCGAAGCGCCAGTGGCGCGCGGATGAGTTGGAGCCAGGCCTCGTGTGGCGCGAAGCGATAGGAAAGACTCAGCAGTTCCGCTGTTCGCGGCCCAAAGCCGGCCTGGCGAATTTCGGCCCAGTAGCTGCCGAACCAGCCCAGTCCTTCAGTCGGCGCGCACGCCAGCAAGGCACGGCTCGTCGACGCGACGGCGTCTGCATCGAGGTCGGCCTGCTTCAGGTCGCCTGCGCGTGTCGATTCGTCGGCGATTGCGAGCTGGAGCAGCAGGAGTTCGCGCAGCGTCTTGGCGCTGCATAGGCGACGGGCGGATGGCAAATTGTCCGATACGATCCGTCTCAGGCGATCGACTTCATATCGCTCGCCGCGCGCGACGCGTCCTGCAATCTGCGGAACCGCGGGATTGGTCACATCCGGGGCGATAGCCGCGATCCACGCCAGCGCGGCTGCGGCCAGCGCGATGGTCGAGCCGCGCAGAAGCCAGCGATACGCGGTCCCCGCTGCCTGTGCCGCCGGCTCGGTGGCGCTAGGCTCCCTCGACATAGTAGCTGTTGTAGTGCGAGCCCTTATACGCCTCGATCCTCTTGAGCATCTTCGGATTGGCGCGATTGAGCACGGCGCCCAGAAGCTTCTTCTGAATGCCTTCGGAACTCGCCATCGACTCCTGGAGCGCGTTGCGGGTCGTACGGCCCCACTCGATGACGTAAACCATCGCATCGACGAGATGGCTGACAGCCTTGGCGTCGGTGACCGGCATCACCGGCGCCAGATCGATGACGATGTATTCGTATTCCTCGCGCACCACTGCAAGCAGGTCAGCCATCGACTTGGAGGCGATGACGTCTGCCGAGTTCACCATGCGCGATGCGACGACGGAGGGCAGGAAGTCGAGCCCGCTCTCCTTGCTGCGCTGGATATGATAGCCGAACGAGCGCGGATCCTTGAGGGCTTCGACCAGGCCGGTCTTGGAATGGGGGGCCAGCGCCCTCGTCAGCGAGCGGGTATGGAGGTCGCCGTCGATCAGTAGCGTGCGATGTCCGGTCAACGCGGTCAAATGACCGAAATTGGCGGCAACCGTCGTTTTTCCCTCTTTCGGCAAGGACGACAGGATTCCAATGATCTTGACCTCGCGCGACAGGCGCGCGACGTCGATCGACACCTTGATGTTCCGCAGCGTCTCCGCGAACCGCGAGAACGGGTGCTCGACGACGTAGCTGGATATGTTTCCTTCCGGATGATCTGCCGAAGCCCTCGCCGCGCGGATGTCGGGAAGAACGCCGAGGCATTTCACCCCGAGCTGATCCTCGACGTCGCTCGGAGATCGCAGCACGTCGCTCATCAGTTCCTTCGTGAAGGCTGCCCCGAAGCCGAAACAGAGACCGCCGAGCAGGCCGCCGACCAGCGCCAGCAGCGTCTTGGGCGAGCTCTTCTTGTCGGGTTTGACCGCCGTACCGATGATGCGTGCTTCGCTGATCGGGAAGCTCTGGTTCTGCGTCGCGTTCTGCAGCTTCTCGAGGAAGTTGTTGTAGAGGTTGCGATAGGTGTCCGCGGCGCTTTCGAGGTCGCGCAGCTTGACCTGCGCCTGACTCGTGCTGCCGGCCTGGGATACGAGATTCTTGAGATTCTCCTCAAGCGCCGTCTCGCGGCTCTTGGCGATCTCGTACTCGCTGCGATATGCGTCCGCGATACGACGGACCTCGTCCGCGATCGCCTTGCGCAGCTCTTCCATTCGGTTGGCGAGGTTGACGGCCGCCTGGTGGGTCTTGCCGTAACGGCTCGACCAGTCGGCATATTGCGCCGCCAGGTCGAGATATTGGGCGCGCAGGCGCGTGATCACCGTGTTGTTGAGTGCGTCCGTCACGGTCGGCTGCACGAGATCCTTGTCGAGCAGCGCCTCGATCCGGTCGAGGCGGGCCTTGGCCTCGGCGGTCGCGGCATGAGCGGCAATAAGCTGAGAGTTGACGTCCGCAAGCTGTTGCTCGCTCATCAGACCCCGGCTGGTGCCCACGATGTTGTTTTGCGCCTTGAACGTCTGCACGGCGCGGTCGCTCGCCGTCGCCTGTTCACGCAGCTCGGCGCTGCGTTGCTGGAGCCACTCGCCGGCGCGCTTGGTCGACTGATATTTCGCCTCCAGCGCGCCTACGATGTAGGCGTCCGCAATCGCGTTAGCGATCTGCGCAGCCTTGTTCGGATCGATCGAACGGTAGTTCATCGAGAGGACATAGGTCGTCAGCACGCGCTCGACCTTAAGGTTCTTCTGGAGAAGCTCGACCGCGCCGCGCTCGACCCGCTCTTTGCTCGGAGGACCGTCCGACCCGAACATCGAGATGACCTTGCCGATGACCAGCGGAATCAACCCGGGATCCGAGCCGTTGAACTCCGGATCCTCGGTGAGCTTCAGGCGACGGACGATCGACAGGAGGAGGTCGTCAGACTGGAGAATCTCGACCTGGCTGTCGACGAAGCCCGGGTCGATCAGCGCGTTGGCGGTTCCGCTGTCCTTGTCCAGTACCTGGGTTTGGCGTGTGTCCATCAGGATGCGCGCATTTGCCGTGTACATCGGCGTTGCCACGATCAGGTAGACGAGAACGATCGCGAGCGTACCGGCCACGATGGCGACGATCAGCGGCCATTGGCGGCGTACGATGTCCAGAGCGCGCTCGGCGCTGAGCGTCGTGCCACCGACCTCGATGGCATATCTCGGGCGTTGCGGAAACTGATCTCGTGGCTGAAACATCTCTGGGAATCTTGAGGTTGTCACTCGGGAAGGGGAACGGGTTTGAACGGGTCGGCGAGTTCGGTCTTCCACTCACCCGACATCAGACCGGCGCTTGCACCCGGACCCGCCGGTGCATTGCTGGCCGTGGCGGGAGCCGGGCTTCCCGGAACGGGCGCAGCCGCTGCGTCCTGATCCGTGAGATATCCTTTGAGGACGGACCCGTCGTGCAGCTTGGCAACGAATTCGCTGATCCGGCGCGCGACGTCGGGCTTGGTCGCGATGCAGCGCTCTTCGGCACGGTGAAGCCCGGCGCCGATTGCGACACGGTCGGCCTGGCTCGCCTGGCGCAGCATGTCCCGAACCGGATCGAGCGCGGCTATGTCGGTCACCAGCAATCCGGTGAGCCGGCCCGAAAGCTTGTCCCTGTCGTTCTTCGACTGTCGCAACAAAACCGAGGGGTCCGAGACGAATGCGCTGACCGCGGACGACGGCGCTCGTTCGGCGCGATCGACGCATTGAGCCTGTGCCGACAGCGTCGCAGACACGGCAACGGCGATCACTGCCGCGATCCGTAAAACCGGCAGGGAGCCACGCAACAAGCTATCGAGTTTGATTAGGATCGCGCTCATATCTCGTTGCAAACTAGCGATGACGTATGGATTTAGGCCCTAGGTCCTTGATGACCCAAAACTATGTCAAATTCTTGTGCGGCGCAAAATATAAACCAGTACGGACCAAATTGCCATCCTTGCCCGCTCTGCATCCCCGTTTCGCATGAACGAAATTCTTGCTGCGATCGGGCGCGGATTCGGCGAATGGTTGCGCGCGCTCGTATGCGATAAGCACGAATTTTAGGCAAGCGCCATGCCAAGGCCAAGCACCATGCCAAGGCAAAGGCGCGAGGGACGGTCTGGCAGACCATCGCCTCGCGCCTGTCGCAACCCGCGATTGAGGGCGGTAGAGCGAAACTTCGCGCGGTCTATTCGGAGGTCCGCAACATCGCGAGACGCGTGGCGCGCAGGCGCTCGCCATTCTCGTTGATCGCGACCCAGAAGCGCGGGTTGCCGGCGGACTGCATCGAGATCCACTCGTAATCCGCGGCGTTCCAGGGGCGCACCGAAGCGGAAAGATTGTCCAGAACGAAGTCGCCGTCGGCAAGTCGCGCGACCAGCACGAGATGGCCCTGGCCGCCATTGGTCAGGACCACTGCGAGGCGCAGTGCCGACTTGGGCCAGCCCATCTCGATCAGTTGATGACGCTTGGTGACCGCGTAGTCGTTGCAATCGCCGGCGGACGGCGAAAGGCTCCAGCGCGCCACCATCGGATTGGTCGATTTCTGCATCGGTGTGATCGACGCGTTCACCGAGCTGTTCACCTCGCGCAGCATGCTCATCGCCCGGTCGCCCGAAGGCAGTGTCCGGTCGGCGGCGTCGCTCGCGCATTCGCCGTCGTTGTTCATGCAGAACTTGACGAATTGCAGCGGCGCGAGCGCATTGTCGTACTCGCGGATGAACGCGCTCTTCGCCTGATTGAGCGAACTGTCGTTCAACATCTCGGCCTTGGCGGCGGTGCCGGTCGACGCGATCCCGATCGCGACCAGCGATTTGATAATCCAGCTCATGACATCCCCGTCTCGCGTTTTCTTTTTTGACGCTACGGGTATCTCACAAACGATTTGAGCTTTGGTTCCGCGGAAATTTACAATTGTAGCTAAATAGGCCGGTCACGGGACCGGCCTGGGAGGGGTGGTTAACGGTTCCAGCCGTCAGCGCGACGGGCTTACCGAGGTCAGAACGGCGGTCGACGTCGCCGCAAACAGCGTTTGCGTCTGTGACGCCGCACCGGGCCCGCTCTGGTTCGCGACCGTGGGTGCGGTCGAGCTTGCTCCGCCACCGCGTGCCTCCGCCGCGGTCGAACCAGGTCCGCCGCCGGCTGTGGTCTCGCCCGTCGGATCGGCGCCGTTGGTCGCTTCGGTCGGGATATCGCCGGTGATGCTGGTGAACGATTGGATCAGGTCGGGATTCTCGGTCTTGAGAACCGCCTCCTGGATCAGCTGGGCAACGCCGGGCTGCGACAGAACGCAAACCGATGCGGCGGTGCCGAGACCAGCGCCAATGGCGCGGCTTTGATCGGTGCTGCTGGCCTTCGCCAGCGAGACAATGCCATCGACTGTCTCGGGACGCGCGGTCAGAAGGTCGCGCACAGCCGAGGCGAGGCCGCCTTGTCCGTCCTTGAATTGGTCGAGCAGTCCGCCGGGATTGGCCAGAAAGTCGGTGGCGCGCTCGGCTGAAACAACGCCCGTGTTGGCAACGCAGCCCGAGCTGACGCCCGTTGCGCCGAATGCTGCCGGCATTCCGGCGAAAATTGCCAGCGCTCCGACGATCACGGTGAAGCGCCTACCAGAATTCCAGCTCATTGCCCTGCCCACTTCAATCAATTTGGCTTTAAACTTCAATTAATTTGACTTTAGCTCGACTTGCACGGATTTGCCACGTTCTTTTCGCATCTGTGATGGTAGCGATTGCGCGAGGCCGCACCCGACGATGGCTGCGAAAAACACGCCGTAACCGGGTATCTGCAACGAGAAATCGATGCAGCTATGTGCAACTCCCAATACAGCGACGCTGGCGCCGATCACGGGTATGTAGCGGTCGCGTTTTCGGCGCAAGCTTCCGGTAAACAGATGGTAAAGATACCAGAGGCAGGCCAGCGCGATGACGGCGAAGGCGGGGATGCCTAATTCGACGGCAATTTCCAGCGGCGTGCTGTGAGCGCGGTCCCAGATGCCGAGACTGCCGAGCGTTGCGGGTCTGATGGCGGGAAAAACAGCTTCGAAATTGCCCAGCCCGACACCGAGCAGCCGATGATCAGCGATGATCCCCAATGATGCCTGGTACGCAGCAAGCCGCTGCGGATCGATCAGCCCGTGTTCGACGATTCGCCCCGCCACGAGGCCGCCTACGAGCTGCAAGAGCACGAGCCCTGCTGCCGCTGAGCCGCCGAGGACCAGCCACTTCCGCGATCTGCCGAGCTCGAGCGGCACGAGATAAAGGATGATGGCCAGCACGAACGTGCCAACCGACAGCAGCAGACCCGCCCGCGATCCGGTCATGGCAAGCGCGATCGTGCAGATCGCGAATCCCGCACCGAGCGCCACCGGCGCGGAGAGGATTTGCTCGAGCTGCGATCGCCAATCCGGTTGTTCCGGCGGCCCGCCTTCCTGGCGGTGCATGGTGCGCAGAAGCGGCACCAGAAACAGCAGGGCGCAGGTGCCCCAGAACGTCGCCGCCGTGTTTCGATTGACGAAGGTCCCCGTGGCAAAGCCCAGGTAGGCTTCTTTCTGCCTGAACAGCACCATGTCCGGTGCGATCAGCTCCGCCAGAATTCCGTACAATGCGTACAGACATCCCGCCCATGCCAGTATGCGTAGCAGCGAGCGTGCGGCTCCCGCATCGCTTGCAAGAATCACGGCGCGCGTGAAGGCGAGCGACAGCAGCAAGACCGATCCGAACGCCAGCCACGTTCCGCGTGCGGTGACCGAGAGACGGTCAGGCAACACGAGGCCGAAAAAACGCCGCGGCAGTTCCCAGACCGCTGCTGATTCACTGGACGGATCGCTCCACGTTTGCAACGCCACGATGACAACCACCGCCGCGACCGCCACTGCCAATGGAATGAGCAACATGGCATTGCGACGGCTCACGGCCGAAAGATCGGCGGTCAGCAGGCTGCAGACGAGCAGAAAATTCCAGAAGCAAATCCACGCGAGGTCGAGGGATCCGAGCGGAAGTGGCGCCAGCACAAACACGGCTGTGGCGAAAAATCGCGATATCGCGCCCAAAGGCCCCTCTGTCATTCAACTCAGCCGCGATGGAGCTATCAGAACTTCGCGCGAGATCAAGTTAATGCGAGGCTAGGTCGTTGATGGCCATTCGCAACATTGCAAACAAGGCCGCAGCTCGCGCGTGCAGCCCTGATCTGTTCCAAACGCAATGCCCGTTGCCTCACGAAAGCTGAATTGAAGTCTATGAGCATGTCGTCGGAGCAAAGATGCCGACCGGCGTCTTGCTGCCGCATCTGTCGTGCACTGTCCTGGTCGAGATCGGCGCTTCGCGGCTCTTTTCAGTTGAATAAACCACCCGGTGGAGGCATTATATTGCACCGCAGCATTTCGCTTTGGTCGAATCGTAGAGCCTCTATCAAGTGCTAGCTCATCAAACAAAGGCGCACTACGTTCCGCTGGACAGCGTTCGTGGCCTCGCCGCCCTCTGCGTGGTCGTCCATCACTTCGTCGGATCGGATCCGCTCGCCGCTGCGCTGCCTCATCGCGCCTGGATCGACGTCGCGTTTTTTCACAATTCCTGGCTCTTCGTCGATTTGTTCTTCGTGTTGAGCGGCATCGTGATTTCGATGAGCTATGTTCAGTCCGAATTCAGCGGGTTCGACTTCCGAACGTTCACCTTGCGTCGTATCGCACGCATCTATCCGCTGCACATCGTCATGCTGTTCGCCTTTCTGGCGTTTCGGCTGATGCGGCTCACGCTCACCGAACTGGACCTGCTGCACTTCTCGACCAACGAGACGGCGGATCTCCAGGTTAACAATGTGTACTCGTTTGTCGCGAATGTGTTCTTGCTCCATGCTATGGGCGTGCTCGACTATCTGAGCTGGAACGGCCCGAGCTGGAGCATCAGCGCGGAGTTCTACACCTATCTCGTGTTTGGCGCCGTCGTCGTCCTGTCGCAGCGCCTTGGCTACATCAAGCTCGTCTATGTTTTCAGCGCCGTGCTGGCCGTGATGGGCGCGGCTCTCATTATCTTCGTGCTCAAGAATGAAACGCTCGACTTCCAGACCAACGCCTTCACCCGATGCTTCCTGGGCTTCTTCGTCGGCGTGCTCACGCTTCGTTTCGTCTCGGGAAAAGGTCGTTCAGTGAGCCCCTTCGTTCAGTCGGCCTGCCAGATCGGCGCGGCCGTCGTCGCCATCGTGCTGGTTTCCGTCGTCGGCTTCGACGAACGGCTCAGCTTCGTGGCGCCGATCGTTTTCGGCGCCCTGCTGGGCTCGCTGATGGCGTTTCCGGAGCGGCTCCTGCCGAAGCTGCTGTCCGTCCGTCCGCTGGTCTGGCTGGGCAAGCGCTCCTATTCGATCTACATGACGCATGCGCTGATACTTGTCCTCATCCAGTACTTCGCGCGTGGCGTAGGCACCGGGCGCCTGCAAATCGTGGACAACATTCTTCCCGGACTGGCAGCCTCACTGCTGCTCGCCGTCTTCGTGGCCGCCGTGCTCGTGCTCTCCAACCTCACCTACCTCTGGGTCGAGATGCCGGGGTCGCGGTTCGTGCTTCGGCTTTTCGATCGCCGCGCCGTTCCCGCTGTGGCCGCCGCGGAGTGACGGGCATGTCCAGCAACTCTTCGGCTCTACCGAGGTCGGACTGGCGCATGGTCGATCCCGTGGCCTTGCCCCGGCATCACCAGCAGGAGGGCAGTGCATTCTTCAGTCTCGAGGCAATCGCGCTCTTGCTTTATTTCTACCGCGATGCGCTCGCAGGCGCGCTGCGCTATTATCTGGCCGTTCTCAAAATCAGCCCGCTGTGGTTCCTGCCTGACATTTTCGCGCTGGTCTGCATTTTTGCCTTCGTGCAGCGCTACGTCCTGATGGGACGTAACATCGTCGCGATCCTCACGCTGTTCTACATCTGCTTTGCGCTTTACCTCGGATACGTGTTCCTGGGCTATTTCAGCGGCATGATGTCGTCGTTCAAGATGATCGCGCCGGTGTTCGTCGGCTTCTGCTTCTGCGGGCGCAATTTCGGCGACTACGATCGACTGCTGCGGTGGCTTCACCCGATCTTCTACCTGACGATCGTCGGGATCATATTGTCGTCCCGCATGCAGTTGCCTTGGGTGGGATATGCCTACGAGACTTTCGGCACGACGCGGCAGGCGACGCGGCTGTGGTGGTCGGCGTCCGAGACGCGCCTCGCCGGACTTGCCGCCGACAGCACGATGGCCGCATTCTTCGTGTTCATTTCGTTCACGATCAGCTCGGTGCGCCGGAGCCTGCTGTGGTGCCTGTTCTGGGCGCCCATCGGTCTCTACGCCATCAAATTGACCACGAACAAGACCTCGCTCGGCGTGATGGTGATCTACATCGCTTGCCTGATCATCGTTCGCCTCGTTCCCGAGCGTGAGAAGTTTCCCATGCTCCGGCGCATGGCGCTGCTGTCGTTCCTGTCGATCCTCGTGCCTGCGGTGCTGATCGCCCTGTTCTCCGGCAACGGGCTTGTCAGCATGTCGCGCGGCCTGTTCAGCCTGCAGGACCGCGTCAACAACAGCTGGCAGTTGCCGTTCGTCTACATGGCTGAGCTTATGCCGGTCGGCTTCTTCACCGGCTGCGGCCTCGGTTGCTTCAACTATCCGCAGCTGCTGTTCTCGAACAAGCTCAGCTATTACGTTCCGGTGGATAATTTCTACCTCGGCACCTACCTGATGTTCGGGCCGATCTTCGTGTTGTTCATGGTCATGGTCATCCTCGCGGTCGCAAGGACCAGGGACATCTACAAGCTGTCTTTCGCGGTCGCCATGAACCTCTTCACCATCACCGTTCTGGCCTATGGTCCGGCAAGCGGCTTGATCATGCTCGGCGTCGCCTTCAGCGAAGTCTTCGCCCGAGAGAGACGTGACGAGACCGTCGCGGACGCGGTGCCGCTCGCGCCTGACGTCGACGATCTGGTTTCTCGGCCGGCATGATCGCGATGTTGCCGCATGCAATGAGCTGCAATGCGCAGCACGGGCTCTGGTCCGCAACTTTCCTTCGTCTTGATATCGGATCGCGGCGGTGAGCGCAGACAGCAAGAATTTCGTGGAGGCGATCCAGGGGCTGCGCGGCGTCGCCGCGCTCACCGTGCTGATCGTCCATCTTCAGGACATGCCGCTTCTGGCAGGTTTCCTGCCTCCGATCTGGCCGTGGCTGGAAGCGACGGTCAACATGGGCGGGCACGGGGTCGAGCTGTTTTTCATGATCAGCGGCTTCCTTATTCCGGCGAGCCTGATGCGTCACCGCAGCGTCGGGAAGTTCTTTCTCGATCGCGCCCTGCGAATCCTGCCCGTGTTCGTGATCCTGCACCTGATCCTGTTCACGGCAGGCCCCCTGGTTGGCTACAAGTTCTTCAAGGGAATCGATCTGCCGACGTATCTCAAGCTGTTCTTCGTCAATCTGGCGTTCCTGCCGGACGCGCTGGGATTGCCGATCGGCCAGCAGAATGCGTGGACACTGAGCTACGAATGGGCGTTCTACATTCTGTTCGCGGTGATCTTCGTGATGTTGGTGCGGCGGAGGAACTGGCTGCTGGCGGCGCCGTTCATCCTGCTCGGTCTCGCGGGCATCGCCTTTCGGCCGATCGCCGCGTTCTTTCTGGTCGGGCTGTTGTTCAGCCTGATCGATTTGCGGATTCGCGTCGTCGGCTGGCCCGGATTGCTGGCGGGCATCCTTTGTGGGATCGCAATGTACGTGTCGATCGAATATGCGCATCCGCTGGTCGGGCTGTTGCCGGGCGCGCTGCTGTTTGGAATGGTCCTTGCTCCGGACTCCGGTATTGCCGCCGCTTTGAGCGGCAAATTCCTGCAGTTCCTCGGAAAGATCAGCTATAGCCTCTATTTGGTCCATCCTTTTGCGCTATTTCCGTTGCAGGTCATCGGAGTGAAGTTGGCCGCGCATGGCGTCAATCTCTGGCTCCTCTGGGCCGGGTTCGCGGGCCTCGGCCTGATTGCCGCACTGATAGCGGGGACGGTCAGTTACGAGCTGATCGAAGTGAGACTCCGCCGCTTGCTC
The DNA here is from genome assembly GCF_023073075.1 of Bradyrhizobium sp. 61. NCBI lineage: Bacteria > Pseudomonadati > Pseudomonadota > Alphaproteobacteria > Hyphomicrobiales > Nitrobacteraceae > Bradyrhizobium > Bradyrhizobium sp. 61. The sequence goes on from NZ_JADPIU010000108.1 coordinate 96,783, forward strand.
GATCCGGCACTGCGGGGCCTGTTGTTCGGAGTGCACCGTGAAGCTCGCTATGTCGCCTGAGCGCATCCCTTCGCAATCGTTTCAGCCGGATCACTTACGAGAGACGTCATGATCATCAAGAATCTGCTCTCGATGTCGAGCGTGAACGTCGTGAAGTCGGCCGTTCAGTTCCTCATCACGCTGCTGATCACCTATTTCGTGACGCCCACGGAATTCGGGCTCGTGGCGTTTTCGCTGCCCTTCATCGCCTTCATCTCCATGCTGACCGACCTTGGGCTGTCGAGCGCGATGATCCAGCGGACGTCGCTCACCAGGGAGGAAGCCGGCGCGGCGACGACTCTGATGGTCGCGATCGGGATTGGTTGTGCTCTGGTGCTGGCCGCCGCCTCGAAACCGCTGGGGGCTGCCGTCGACATGCAGGGGCTGCCGTCCGTGCTGGCTGCTCTCTCCGGTTCGGTCGTCTTGTCCATTTCCGCGATGGGGCCGCGCGCGGTCCTGGAGCGCTCCCTGCAATATAAGACCATCGCCTTGATCGAAGCCGGCGCGGCTCTGGCTTCCGCGACGGTGGGCGTGGCCGGAGCGCTGCTCGGATGGGGGATCTGGGCGCTGATCGCATACTATGTCCTGATGCAGGCGGTGCGCGCCGTCGCTTTCTATGTGAACACCAGGCGCCATATCCATCTGTCCTTCAAATGGCGCGGCGTCGCGCTGATGCTGTCGTTCGGCGGTTGGGTGCTGGCCTCGAACGTCCTCAACTTCACTGCGAGAAACGTCGGCAATCTCATGATCGGCGCCAAGCTCGGCGCGGCGGCGGTCGGCCTGTTCGGTCTCGCCTTCCAGTTCATGACGCTTCCGCTGATGATCCTGTCATGGCCGGGCGGCGGCGTTCTGATGGCCACCCTGAGCCGGATGAACGGCGAGCGGGAACAGGAACGGCGCCGGTCGGCGATCTGCGCGGTGCTCGGCATGACCGCGATGATCACATTCCCGGCGATGATCTACCTGACATTCGGACTGAAATATCCCGTTGCGACGTTCCTCTCGCCGCATTGGCAGGAAGTCCTGCCGCTGATTGCCGTCCTCGCGCCCGCAGGCGCGGCACAGTCGATTGCGGCCTATGCCGGGCCGATTCTGCTGGCTCACAACAAGGCCCGGCTTCAGTTCTGGGCGAGCACCGCCAACAGTGCCAGCATGATCCTTGCCTTTGTCGTGGCGTTGCCGTTCGGGCTCACGGCTGTGGCGGTCGTGTACCTGATCGTATCGATCCTCGTTTGCGTCCTGATGCTGATGATTGGCGCCCGCAACTGTGCGATCTCCTATGCCTCTTTGTTGGGCGCCCTGATGCCGGCCACCGTCGCCACCGCGCTCGGCGCATTGTGCGCGGTCGTCGCCACGAAGGGAGACGTCGCAAGCCTGTCACATTGGCTGTTGGCGACGGCCGTCTATGCGCTGATCGTGCTCGGCAGCTACGTGATATTCAGGCGTCGTATCTGGAACAGCATGCAGTCGCTGCTCGGCGGCTCGGTTCCGTCGATACAGGCGAATGTTTCCTCGGCAGGTTAGTAGAGATCGTTTGATGTCATCAGTTGAGGGAATGAGCGGCAAGTCCCAGGCGGGAATTCCGTGGCGCGAGGACCTGATGGCAAACACCGGCAGGTCCGGTGTGGGTGCCGCTTTCGTCGCCATGCTGACGAGCCCGGGCTTTGCCGTGATCACGACCTGGCGCATCGCCAAGATGTTGCGATTCCAGACACGCTGGGGACATCAGATCACCTGGCTGCTCGTGCGGGCGCTGATGCGGCGCGGCTGCTACATCTCGGTTCTCGCGGAGATCGGTCCAGGGCTGATCTTGCCGCATCCGACCGGCGTCGTGATCGGCGAGGGGGCGCGGATCGGTCGTTCCGTGATGCTTTATCACAACGTCACGCTCGGCCGGCGTGCCTGGGATGAACCGGGTTGCCCGACCATCGGCGACGGCGCCGTCATCTACACCGGTGCCGTGATCGTTGGCCCGACTTCGATTGGTGCGGGAGCAAACGTTGCCGCCAACGCGGTCGTGACGCGTGACGTCCCGCCGCATTCCGTCGCCGCGGGAGCACCCGCGCGGATCGTGCGCTCGGAAGCACCAGGTCGCCTGCGCGCCTGACGGACCGCGAACCGACGGCGAGGTTCCGGCGATCCGCGGTTGGTCCGCCGGTTCAACCCGGTCACAATTCTGATTGCTTGCCATGTATAGTTGTGTCTGGAAACGTCTCGGACACAGGAAGCAAGCCCATGTCGTCGATCATTACCGATTTTTCGCAAGTCTATCCCTATCTCGACGGCTCCAAGTTCAAAGACACCATCGTCGTACAATATCGGGGCGATGGCGACGTCAAATACAGATGCGACGTCCTCGTGGACATCTGTCGGGGCAAGCGCGTCCTGCATGTCGGATGCTGTGATCATCTGCCGCTCATCAAACGAAAGATCGACAACCGGGACTGGCTGCATGGCCTGATCACCGAGTGTTCCGAATACACCGTCGGCGTCGACATCGATGCGGATGCGGTGCGGGAGGCGTCGCGGATTTCCGGGCTCGACAACATGGTCGCGGGCGACGTGACGTCCGGCCAGAAGATCGAGGCAATATCCGGCCGGAAGTTCGACATCGCCGTGTTTGGCGAAGTCGTCGAGCACATTCCGAATCCGGTCTCGTTCCTGTCGCGCTTCAGGGAGAATTACGGCGACGTCGTCGATCAGATCGTGATCACCGTTCCGAACGCCTTCAGGGGTGGCAACATCAAGGGCATCTTGAAGAACGTCGAGACGATCAACAGCGATCACCGGTTCTTCTTCACGCCCTATACGATCGCCAAGGTCGCAATCGACGCCGGCTATGCGCCGGTCGAGGTGAAGATGGCCACCTTCATGCGCGCCGGAAAGCTGAAGTCGATGCTGCTGCGGCGGCTTCCGCTGCTGGCCGAGGATATCATCTTCATCGGTGCGGCCACACCCGCGCGGCCGCACTGACCTTGCTTCCCCCGTCGTCCCGTTCAGCTGGCAGGGGGACCTGCCAGCTGGTTCGGCGTCAGACGAACAGGAAGTTGCCGTGATCCAGGTTGGCCGAATTCACATTCTTCAACAGGATGGAATCGGCCGAGGTGAGCTGGATCAGCGTGTCGGAACCTGATTGCGAAATCTGCAGGTGGCTGTAGTCGGCCACCAGTGATTTCAGGATTTCGATCGTGTCGTGGTTCGCCGCGGCTCCGGCGTGGAAGCTCTTGATCTGGTCGTTGCCGCCGTCGAACATGACGGTGGTCGTGCCCGGCGCCGCGGAGAAGACGTCGTTGCCGCTGCCGCCGGCCAGTGTCAGTCCCGCAGTCACCGCCGTGACAGCGTGGGTGCCATCGGTGTTGAGGACGTCGATCGAGAGCAGCGAGCCGCTGGTATTGTAGCTGTCGTGCTCGACGGCGCCCGGCAGGCCGGCGACCTTGAACTTGAAGACGTCGGACGTTCCATCGGCGTTGTTGATGGTTTCGGTCGCCTTGACCCCGGTGCTGTCGTAGACGTCGGAGACCTTGCTGCCGTCCGACTTGACGACCTGCGTGTAATCGAGCGTACCGTCCGCGTGCGACCGGGTGATCGAGGTCATCTTGCCCGCGGCGTCGATGTGCTGCTGCTCCGTGACGTAGCTCTTGCCGGTGATGTTGTAGATCGTGTTGTCGTGCGAGCCGTCGGCGTTATTGGCGTAGACCGCGGTCTTGACGCCCGACGTGAACACGGTGGTCGAGTTGGAGCCGTCCTTGTTCAGCACGTAGTCGCTGGTGAGGCTGCCGCTGCCGTCGAACAGCTTCGTTTCCTTGGTGCCGTCGGCGTTGACGACGTAGATCGACGAGTTCAATCCGTTCGCGTAGTTCGTCGTCGTCACGTCGCCGCCCGCCGTCTTGTGAACGTCCTGGACCAGAGCTCCCGACGAGTTGTACGTGTCCGTCGTGGTCGATCCATCGGTGGCGTTCAGGATCTCGCTCGTCTTGTGACCGGTGCTGTCGTAGAGGTCCGTGACCTTGCTGCCGTCGCTGTTGATCACCTGCTTGTAGGCAAGCGAATCATCGGCATGAAGGCGGGTCAGGGCCGTAAGCGCGCCGGCGGCGGTGAGGTGTTGGATCTCGGTCGTATAGCTCTGGCCCGTGATGTTGTAGAAGGTGTTGTCATGGCTGCCGTCGGCATGGGTGACATAGAGCTTCGTCTTGACGCCGGCGGAGTAGACCGTGTTCGAGGACGAACCGTCCTTGTTCTGGACCAGGTCGCTGGCGATGATCCCGCTGGAATCGTACAGCTTGGTGTCCTTTGACCCGTCGGCGTTGACCACGTAGACCGACGCCAGCTTGGCGCCGTTGTAGTTCGTCGTCGTGGTGTCGCCGGAGTTCGTCTTGGAGATCTCCTGCTTCAATGCGCCGGTCGATGCATCGTAGATGTCGGTCGTCGTGCCCGACGACGTGACGGTGATGACCGAGATCTTGTGGCCCGTGGAATCGTACTGGGTCGTGACCTTGCTGCCGTCGCTGTTGACCACCTGGCTATAGGCCATCGAGCCGTCGGCATGGGTACGGCTGACAAGAAGCAGCTTTCCGCTCGGATCGATGTGGTCGTGCTCGTTGGTATAGGACTGGCCGGTGATGTTGTAATAGTAGTTGTCGTGGCTGCCGTCGGCATTGGTGCCATAGACCTTGGTCTTGACGCCAGCCGTGTAGAGCGTGTTCGAGGACGAGCCGTCCTTGTTCTGGATCAGGTCGCTCGCGATGATGCCGTTGGAATCGTACAGCTTCGACTCCTTCGACCCGTCGGCGTTGACTACGTAGACCGACGCCAGCAGCGAGCCGTTGTAGTTGGTCGTGGTCACGTTGCCGGAGGTCGTCTGCACGACCTGCTGCTTGAGCGCGCCCGCGGTGGTATAGAAATTGGTCGTGGTGGCCGTCGACGTTATGGTGACGGCCGAGGTCTTGTGGCCGGTCGAGTCGTACTGGGTCGTGACCTTGCTGCCGTCGCTGTTGAACACCTGGCTGTAGGCCATGGTGCCGTCCGCATGGGTGCGGCTGACCGACAGCAGCTTGCCGCTCGCGTCGAGGTGATCGTGCTCGCCGGTATAGGACTGGCCGGTGATGTTGAAATAATAGTTATCGCGGCTGCCGTCCGCGTTGGTGACGTAGGCCTTGGTCTTGACGCCTGCCGTATAGAGCGTGGTCGACGACGAGCCGTCCGCGTTCTGGACCACGTCGCTCGCGATGACGCCCTTGGCGTCGTACAGCTTGGAGTCCTTCGAGCCGTCGGCGTTGACGACGTAGACGGACACCAGCAGCGAACCATTGTAGTTCGTGGTGGTCACGTTGCCGGAGGTCGTCTGCACGACGGTCTGCTTGAGAACGCCGGCTGTGGTGTAGAAATCGGTGCTGGTCGCCGTCGATGTCACGGTGACGACAGAGGTCTTGTGGCCCGTGGCGTCGTACTGGGTCGTGACCTTGCTGCCGTCGCTGTTGTAGACTTGGCTGTAGGCCATCGAGCCGTCGGCATGCATCCGGACGACTGATAGAAGCCTCCCGCCCGCGTCGAGCTGGTCGTGCTCGCTGGTATAGGACTGGCCGGTGATGTTGTAATAGTAGTTGTCGTGGGTGCGGTCGGCATTGGTGACGTAGACCTTGGTCTTGACGCCGTTCGAATAGAGCGTGTTCGAGGACGAGCCGTCCTTGTTCTGAACGAGGTCCGCGGTGAGATTGCCGCTCGTATCGTAGGTCTTGGTGTCCTTGTCGCCGATCGCCGAGACGGTGACGTCACGCACCATCTTGCCGCCGGTATAGGCGATGTTCTCCGACGAGCCGTCGGTATTGAGCGTCACCTTGCTGGTGATGACGCCGTCGGTGAAGTTGGACGTGCTGGTCGACAGAAGCTTTGCGGAGGAGTCGTAGACCCTGGTGACGCTCCAGGTGTCGGTCGAGTTGGTGACGGAGAACTGGTAGCCGCCCTGGATGGCTGCGAGCGCCTTCCCGTAATGCGAGATCATGTACGCCATGGTGGCATCGGAGGCGACCGGAAGCACGTGGGTGTCGGTGAGCGTGATGGTCTTAAGCGAATCCGAGGCGTTCAGGTCGGACATCTGCGACACGATGTCGGCGGCGGTTCCGCTGACGTCGGTCACGGCGGGCGGTGCAGAGCCGCCTCCTGCGGGAGCGTCGATCTCGATGATGAGCGGGTGGTCCGTGATCGGAACCACGATCTGGCTGACATCGGTGTAGGTCGCGATCGGCGAGCTGCCCTTTAGGGGGTCATAGACGTTGATCAGGTGGTGGACGCTGCCCAGGTTGACGGTAACCGATATCGTCGGATTCGCGATCTCGGTGTCGGTGGCGTCGTTCCAGACCTTGGGTTCCGCCCAGACCACGAGCTCATAGGCGCCGTTGCTCTTGCCGAGAACCATGCTGTTCCCGCTCGCCGGCATGTTGTCGAGCGTGTAGTTCAGCGAGGCAGTCGGCGTGTGGCCGCCCTTGCCGTCGTCGGCCAGGATCGACGTCAGATTGTGGACCGCGGTCGCCGCGAGCTTCGGGGTTCCGTCGGCGTTGAACAGGCCCCAGTGCGATTCGGGATCCGTAGGGTCGTTGCTCGCCGAGGCGTCCAGCAATTGATAGAGATAGGTGGTGCTGACGCCATCCTTGTAGGCATCGACCAGCGTGTTCAGGATCGATTTCGCCTGTACGTTCTCGCTGGCGCCGACATACGGGGTATCGCTCTTGGTCGTATATCCGGTCTCGGTGATCACGACCGGTTTGCCGCCGGTGACCGACGTGGCGTTACCGAGCAACTGCTCGAGGGCGGTTTCGGGTGTCAGGCCGGTGCTGACATAGGCGTGAGAGTTGGCGTAGTCGGTCGACCCCGACATGTTTCCGAGATTGGCGTAGTCGGCCGAGTCATTGTAGCCGATCGACAAATTGTAGACGGGAATGTCCTTGAGCGCGGCGTCCGCCTTGATGGCGCTGTAATAGACAGCCTGGAACTGCGCCGCGGCCGAGACGCTCGAACTCCCATTATAGCTGAAGCCCTGGATGTTGACCTCGTTGAGGCCTTCCAGTGCGATGACGCTGCCGGGATGGCTGGCCGCGAACTCTTTTACGGATTCCAGATAAGACTGGAGCGCAGCCGCGCCGCCGGCCGGAACGCCCGACGGAACCACGAGGTCGAATTTGTAACCGTCCTTCGCAAGTCCCTCGACGATCGGTTGCGCTTCCGGGCTCGTGGCGAGTCCGCCCCGCAGTTTCGTCACCCCGAGATATCTAAGATTGTCCTCGACGAGGGCGAGGTTGTCGTAGGCGCCCCAGGAATATCCAACGTGAACATTGACGCCGATGGAACTGACAAAGGTGCTCGCCGACAGGATCGTCTGATCTGGTGATGAGGTAGTCATCGGTATTTCGGAGCCTTTTCTGAAACGCGAGAGTTCGGTGCCGCCTGCGTCTGTCGTATCGGCCAATCTCTGTTTTTCGAGTTGGTGAGATCGGTAAAAATGGAAGCACCCGGAGATTTTCTCACCGACGCTTCCTGCGCGACGCCCACAGCGCACGAATCTGCGTGGACTGAGATTGATCGATGAAGACCACGGCAATGTGCTTGCAGCGTGACGTTCGAATGGCGATGCAACGACGATGTTCGATCGATGTTGTGCCGGTGCCTAATCGAAACGCATTTGCTTGTCGCGCGAGCAGCCTTGCTTCGAATCTATTGTGTTAAGCGCCGTTAAGCCTGTGGCGTGGGCGGATCGAGTTGCCCGAGAGTCACGACCGCAAAAAATATCGATCGAACTTCGAATGTGACAGTTGTTCGGGCGTTGAAGGCTTGCAGCACGCTTCCGAATTTTCCCGCGTGCATCGGGAAGTGAGAAAGTAAGTCTATGGAACTCGCTACCGGAGTTTTGCTTTCTCTGCTGGTCGCTGCGACATTCGTGTCGACGTCAATGCAGAAGGATATCGAGTCTGTCTTTGGCCGATGAAGAAACGCCTCGTTGATGTGCAGGGTCAGTCGACCGAACGACGCCGACCAGATGAGAGGTCCAATCTGTGTGCACGAGGGCCGCGATCGGTGCGTCGACGGCGGGACAATCGGTCGCGGACCCGGCGGGCAAGGGGCCGGGGGACGTTTCAACCGGGCGTTGCTTGCGGAATTTGAAGGGAACGCCGACTTCCGGCGGAAGCCGCGAACCCGAGAAGCGGACTTCGGACGTCGTCCGCGGTGCCGGGGCGGAGTGTCGCAGATCCGCAACGTCAATATGTTAGGCGCGCAATGCTGTTGCGGGCAAACCGCTGGCACGGCATGGAATTTGCCGCTAAGCACTGACCGAAATGTCGTCGATTGAACGGAGTAAGGCCATTCCCATGCAAGATCCCGCCCCGAATGTCATGTTTCTGGTTGAGGTCGTGAATTGCAATGACGGGATTGCATCCTATTGCGAGACCCTGGCCACGGGATTGCATGGCCGGGGCGTGCAGATCCACCTGGTCTCCGGTGCCGTGCGCTCGGACGAGAAGTCCGAATACAAGCGTCAGAAGCTGGCGGCGGCCGTCAAGGAATGGCACGTCATTCCGGGACTTCGGAAGTTGCCCTCGCTGTCGATCTTCATGCAGCTGTTGAAGCTGATCCGGAAGAACAACATCACGGTGATCAACGTCCACGGGCTGGGCATGCTGATGTGGGGCAGGCTGCTCGCGCTGCTCACCGGCGCGCGCTGCGTCGCGACCTATCATCCCTCGGTGCTCGGGAACATCGAGAAGGTGCAGAATGCGCCGCAATCGACCTTCAGCCCGGTCCAGGTCCTGTTCTTCAACCTCTTCTTTCCCCACACCCTCATCCTGATGTCGGAGGAATCGCTCCGGCATCTGCGCCGCTACGTGCTGTTCGGCAAGAACCGGATCGCCAAGGTCTATGGCGGCGTCGACACGGTTCATTTCCGCCCGCCCTCGGATGCCGAGCGCCGCGATGCGCGCGCGAAATTCGGCGTTGGCGACGGTGAGTTCATGTGCCTGTTGGCGGCCCGTCTCGCCTGGGTGAAGGGCCACGACCTCCTCATCAAGGCGGCGCGCAAGATCCGCGACGGCGCCAGTTCTCCGCCGATCGACATCAAATGCTACTTTGTCGGCAGCGGCGGAGCCGAGCGCGAGAAGGAAATCAAGTCGTTCGCTTATGCTGGCGAGAAGGACAAGGACACCTTCAAGTTCCTCGGGTTCATGGGCGACGTCCGCGAAATCCTCTGGGCCGCCGACGTGTTCGCGCTGCCGAGCCGGTTCGAGGGATTCCCGCTCGGCGTTGCCGAAGCCATGGCGACGGGCCTCGTTCCGGTCCGGACTCCGGCGGGCGGCGCGACTGATCAGATCATCCAGGGCCAGACCGGCTTCATCGTCCCGTTCGAGGACGTCGACGCGCTCGTCGGTGCGCTCGAGAAGGTGGCCGACCCCGCGATGCGCGCCGCGCTGTCGCGCAATGCTCTTGCGCGCGCCCAACAATATTTCGGTGTCGGGCCGATGGTCGACGAGACTCTCAGGATCTACGGTTTGACCGGCGATACCAGCGGCAACGCGCTGGCTCACGCGGTGAAGGCCTGATCCTAACTGCGTGCCGAGGCCAGCAGATCGCCTCGCCACGTCACCAGAACGACGGCGAGGCCGGCAAAGACGATCTTTCCCGCGAGCCAGGTCAGGGAGTCCGACGGAGCTGCCGCGAGCATCGCGATCGCGGCGGCCGCGACGGTAGCTTCCAGGATCAGCAGCGCCTTTGGCGCCGCCCTGAACCGGATCAGCGGACCGCTGGCGAAGAGGATGATGAGCGCGGTGGCCAATGCCGCGCTCGCGATCTGTCCCGCCACCGATATGTGCAGCAACGCGCCGATCGAGGACGCCGCCGACACGAGCAGCAGCTGGCACGCCGCAACGACCACCAGCCTCGTCGCCGATTTGGTCAGATGCGGCACGATCGCGAGCGTGGCCTGAAGGTGGGTGTGAAGGAAGTAGAAGATCGCCGCGACCGGCGCCGCGTTGAGGAAATCGACCAGCAGATCGGCGGGCACGAACAGATGCGCCGCGTCTGGCAGGAGGCCGATCAGCCCGCCCAGCATCACGATCGTCGCGCAGAGGATGAATTCGAGCATGCGGGCGGTTGCCCTGCGCGCTTCGCCGTCGACGCCGCGCTCGAACTGGACCACGACATTGGGATAGCAGACGGTGTGAATGGCGGCCACCAGGACCGAGAACGGTCGTTGCAGAAGGTCGATCGCCATCGAGAAGCCGGCCGCTCCGGTCGACGCCCGGCCGAGCGTGGCGATCACGATCAGGCGCAGGGTGACGGGTACGGAGAGATGAATGACGGAGGCGGCCGCAGCCATGATGCCGTAGCGGCAGAAATTGCCCCAGTCGGTCAGCATGGCGCGTCGCGACGCGCGCCGTAGCGAGGTGCGATGCACGACCAGGCTCAGGAGAAGCACCGCGCCGTAGCTCGCGGCCATGCCGCACAGCGTCGCTGCAGCCGTGCCGTGGAGCAGCGCGCCCGTGACCGCGCCGGCCAGAAGCACGCTGGCACGCAGGATCAGGAGGACGGACGCGGTCCCCAGCCGGTCGGATACGCGGACAATCATGAAATAAAGGTCGGTGGCGCCTTGCAGCACGGCCATCGCCAGCGCGAGGGCGACGACGCTCGTCTCGAGCGTGCCCAGCAGTCCCGCCACGCCGCCGACGAGCAGCAGCACCAGCGCGCTGAGCAGCCCGGCGCTGAACAGCGAGAACCGCAGGCGCGCGGCCTCTTCTCCGGAAGCTGCGGCGAGGAAACGAACGCCGGCCAGCTGCAGCCATTCGAACACGAAGACGCAGAACAACTGGCTCGTCGCCAGCGCCAGCGAGAACGAGGTGTACTGGGCCGGCGAGAGGATATGGCTGACGGCGAAGATCAGAATGATCGCGGACGCACTCTGGTAGATATAGCTGCCGAATGCGAGCAGGCTGATCATGTCTGGCAATGCGTGAGAAAGAACATGGCGGGATGGTTGAGGGCCATTGGCGGCATCTGCGTCAGCTTCGGCTATGTGCGAGGCGTGCCGCGGCCGCGCGTGAGCTCGTCGTAGACGTTGCGATAGCCGGCGACGACGTCGTCAAAAACCCATTTGTCGATGCCGGACTTCAATCGCTCGCTCATCTCCACGATCTGCTGCGGCGCTTCGATGATCGCCGAAATGCTCTTGGCGATCGAGGCGGGATCGGGCGACGTCAGCCAGCCGGTCACGCCAGGCTTGATCGCCTCCTGAATGCCGCCGAACGGCGTGCCGAGCAGGGGTTTGCAGGCGGCCTGCGCGTCGGCGACGACGAGCGGGCAGGGATCTTCCCAGACCGAGGGGACGACCACCACGTTCACCTGTTCGTAAAACTGCTTCGGCTGTACGAAGCCGAGAAATTCGATCCGTGCATTCGGAGCGAGCGCCTTGAGCTGCTTCTGCTGGCTCTCGGTTGTGTGGCCTGCGATGACGAGCCGAAACCGGTCAGGCGGAATCGTCGCGATGGCGCGCACGAGATTGTAGATGCCCTTCTCTTCGGTCAGGCGTCCGATGAAGCCGAACGTGACGGTGCCGTCGACCATCGCGGTGTCTGCGTTGCCGACGTCGGCGGTCGAGGCGTTTCGAATGACGATCTTCAGCGGTGTCTGCGTGAACAGGCCGAGCTGGGTATGGATGTCGAGAATGCGCTGGCTGACGCCGACGACGGCATCCAAATGTCTCGTCGCCCCGCGACGGCGAAGGGTCAGGATCTGACAGCTCATGCAGCTCGATTCGCAGGCATGTCCGTCCGAGAAGCGCGAGCAGCGCGGGCAGGTGAGATAATAGTCGTGAAGCGTGTGCAGGACCGGAATGCCGAGCTCGGCGGCGGTCCGCCACACCGCGGTCGTCAGGCCGGAGAGATTGTTCGAGTGCAGGATGTCAGGCTTGAAGGCCTTGATGCGCGCCGCAACGAGCTCCGACATTGTCTGCCAGTCCTCGATCGCGTGCCAGATGCCGCGCACCGGCGAACTGTGCTGCTTGGCGAAAGGGAAATAGATGTTGTGTACGGGCGCCGAATACACGTCGATGCCGTTGCAGGTCTCCATCTGCTGGTTCGATGCGGACGCGGCACGTATCACTTCCACGCCGTCGTTCTGCCCGACCAGGGTCTCGGCGAGGCGGCGGACGAACGTTTCCGCGCCCCCGACCACCTTCGGTGCCAATGGCGTTGGATAGAGGGATGACGTGATAAGGATCTTCATCGAAAAGGTCTGTCCAGCTATCCTGCCAAATGGCTTTGCTGAAATCTCCGTTTCGGCTTATTGCCGGTTGGTTCGATTGTTGTTCAAATAGACGTCCAAATATTGTCCTGTCACTGAATCCGCCGAAAACCTCTCGGCGAATCCTGGCTGCGGAGGCCGGGAGACTTTCCAGTGTGACCTTTCGTTGACGGCCTTCAGCATCAATTCTCCCAGTCGCCTATGATCGCTGGGCTCGTAGGACCCAACCATATTGGAAAACCCCGCGATCTCGGGAATCCCACCGGCCGTCGAGCAAATCGTCGCCCGGCCGGCGTTGATGCTTTCGATCAACGTGCGCGGCAGCGGCTCCGGCCAGACCGAACTCACCAGGCAGACGTCGATGCTGGCATAGAATTCAGCTGCCTTGGCAAAGCCAAGCCATTCGATCTTCTTTCCGCTGCGGCTTTTTAGCCCCCGCACGTAATCCTCAAGCCCTTTTCCGGCGATTTTCAGTTGCCAGCCCTCGTCGGGAAGCTGCTCGGCCGCCTTGAGGACTACCTCGATACCTTTTTCAGCCTCGAGCCGCCCGATGAACCCGAATATCAGATCATCCGAGCTCGAAGCTGGTGACGGCACCACGGAGCTTGGATCGGCGATGTTGAAGATGACGCGGCCATCGGTGCCGGGGAAATATTTCAGCCTGGTGTGCTGGTCGAGCACGAATTGGCTGTTCGAGACCACCGCATCGACCATACGCGAGGCTAGCAGATAAGGCGACGTCATGGCGGCGCAGACGGTGCAGCGCTGTGCGCATGTCGCATCGCCCCGAAACAGCGTCGAGCGTTTGCAGAGCAGGGAATAGTCGCGCAGGGTGTGCACGATCCTGATGTTGCGCCGCCTGGCTTCCGACCACAGCGAGACCGAGAAGCCCGTGAGGTTGTTGGTGTGGACGACGTCGGGCTTCTCGATGTCGAGAATTTCGGCGAACCGCGCCGCGGATTTGCGATTCCATGTGTCCTTGAGATGCCACTTCAGGCGCTGGACCGAGGAGGGCTTCCTGTCGTTGCCGAAAGGCCAGTAGTCGTTGTCCATCGGCACGCGGTATACGCGCACGCCCTTGAGTTCGTCGATCGTGCGTTCCTGCTTGTTCTGAAGGCAGACCACGGACACCTGATGGCCGCGCTGGACGAACGCCTCCGCGAGCAGCGACACAGACACTTCGGCGCCCCCGATGATCTCGGGCGGATAGAGCGTGTTAACGATCAGTATTTTCAAGGATAGCCTCGGATTAGCAGCCCGCCGCAGCGTCAGTTCGATGGCCGGATCTCGAAATCCGGCACGGCCGTGCCCTTGACGCTGACAAGCAACGGCGTTGTCGATAACGCCGTCCAGGCGCCGGCGGCAGGGCCCGGCGCTTGCTGACATACATATCTGATCTCGGCATTGGGTTCCGCATTTTTTAATCGAACTTCGAAGCGCTTCGACGCAGTCTCCGACCAAAGCGCGAGTTTCGTTTCCGATCCACTGTCACTGCGAATCTGCACGACGCCGGGCGCCGGCGCGGTTCGCGTTGCCTTCAGGCTGGTGCGGATGAAGGCCCAGCTTTCGCGAATGGAACACACGGCAGGCTTCGGCGAATTGTCGAAATGATAAATGCCGAAATTGTCCTCCAGTTCACCAGGCTTCGTCCCACTGTCCTTCAGCTCATAGAGCCATATCCCCTTGAGCCAGGGACCGGCGGTCGAGGCCCAGAGGATGATCTGCGCCATGTTGTCGGCGGCAAGCTGCTCGGTCACGCCGCATTTCGCGCTTGGTGTCGGCCAGCCCGTTTCGGTCAGATAGATCGGATAGTCGGGATTGCCGGTCGCCTGTGCGACGCGTTGATGAAGATTTTGCAGCCGTTCGATCGCCTCGGCTGCGGTCCGCCCGGCCGGTGACAGGCAATGGTTGTAGATGTGAATGGACATCCCGTCCGCGATACGAAGCAGGTCGGTCTTCAGCAGGGCGTCGGTCCATTTCCAGCCGGGATCGTCGCCCAGCGCTCCGACCACGAAGGGCGCGGACGGCGCCGCCTGCTTGACCGCGGGCTGCACCGATCGGGCGAGCGTCACATAATTTTCGACGGTGAACAGCGGCTCCGCGCGCGCTCTGAGATTGTACTCGTTCCACAATTCGAAGATCGGCTGCCGTGATGCGACCGCTTGCGCGGCTGTCGCGGCATAGGTGACGAATCTTTGGCGCGCTTCGTCGGTCGTCGGCGGATCGGAATTCGGGACGAGATGGTGGCCGGTCCCGAGAATGAGCAGCGGGATTCCGACGCCGGACCTGATCTGGGTCTCGAGGCGGCCGTTCAGGGCATTGAAGCCGAGCCGCTTGCCGGGCAGCTCGAAATCCGACCAGGGGAAGTCGTCGCGGAACGAGGTGACCCCCAGCTCCTTCATCTGCTTGATGGCGGTCGCGGGCACATAGCCGCGGGCGCTGGTGACGCCGCCGAGGCCCTGGTGCGTGCCGACGCCCAGCAGGAAGCGCTGATCGAGCGGCTGCGCATTCTGTGCGTCTGCAGGATATGAGAGGCCGGCCGCGACGCAGAGCCCGCACATCAACATCCGGAAACGACGCAGTGCGCGTTTCCTGTTTTGCTCGGTCACGCTCGTGTCCACTCCTGCTCGCGTCAACCCGACAAGGCTAATACTCTTCTGTGGCCCCAATGGGGTAGGGCCGCCTTGTCTGCACGCTCGTCATTGAGCGCGCTGAGTTGGGCTATTTGGAGTTCACGACCACCGAGCTGATGTTGTCCGCGTTGGCGGTTGCCGCGTTCAGCGGGGCCATGAGCTTGATGAATTCGATCGACGGCGATTCCGCCACCGAGATCACGTCGTGATCGCGCATCCTGAACGTATCCGCCTGGAACCAGCCGTCCGGCTTGCTCATGTCGAACTTGTAGACGGCAGGGACCGACTTGGTCGGGAACTGGGATACGGCGATGCCGATCCTCTCCAGCAGCGGCTTGGGCTCGAAACGGTAGACGTAGATGGACTTGGAGTCCGCACGGGCGCCGTCGAGACCGCCTGCCTTCGCGATGGCTTCAGCCAGCGACATGTTGTCGTTCTCGAACGTGAAACGACGGTTGTTGGTGCCGCCGATCGATCCCGGCGATGGCGTCGAACCGAACACCATGTAGACGCGCGGAATGCGGGTCAGGAAGACGACGTCGCCCGGGGCGAGCAGCGCATCCTCGTTGGGGTTGTGCACGACCGAGGACATCGTCTCGCTGTAGGTGCGGCCCTCGCGCTTGATCGTGATCGTGCTCTCGTAGGACGGATATTTCGGGCCGCCGGCGCGCGCGATCGCGCCCATCAGGCGAATCCCGCCCGGATCGACCGGGAAGCGGAGCGGCGAGTTGACTTCGCCGAGCACGCTGATCTGGTTGCCGCGCTGTTCCGCCACGCTCACGACGGCCTGTGGGTCGATGGCGCGATCCTTGAGACGCTCGCGGATGATGTTCGAAACGGCGCGCGGCGTCAGCCCTGCAACCTTGATCGATCCGGCGTAGGGGATGTTGATGTTGCCGGACTGGTCGACCTGCTGTCGCGGAATGTCGACGAAGTTGCCCGGCCGCACGCCTGCTTCGCGCGGAATGAACAGGCCGCCTGCCTGCGCTTCATACACGGTCACGGTGACGATGTCGCCGATGCCGATCGTGACGTCGCGGTAGTTGCCGCCGGGAAGGCGGGAGAACACCATTCCGGCGGAGTCCGTGAACGCGTTGGTCGCCTGCAGGATCGCCGGATTGACCGGCATCAGGGCATAGGCGAGCGGCGCGGTCGGCTCGGTGATCAGCGCTGCATTTGTTTGCGTCGCGACGGCATCAGGAGCGTCTAACGGAATGAAGCTACCGCAACCCGTCAAGGAGAAGCTGATCGCAGCAGCGGCCAGGATTCGGCTAATACCGAAATCAAAATCAAAACGTTCGGTCTTAGCCACCACTATTCCCTCGCACTCATCTAAAATCGGAATCACCGTACAAATCCCGTGCTGCGGAGTCACTGCTACGTCTTCGACTTTATGGTAAAGCACTTGTGGCTGTGACCTTATTGCCACTTGTGAACGTGGATACACGCCGAAATCTCTGTCCAAAATTTGTGCGGAACATCCTCTTAAATAAGCAGTTCGCAAACCATACATACACGTGTCAGATCGATGTCACGATTGAGACTGCGATCGAACCAATGAGCAGCGCGCGGCGACGGACTGCAGATGCGACGGCATTGTTGCGAGATGACATTGCCATGAACTTCAAGTGTTGGATCCCGTCCTGAGTGATCCTGCGTTGTGTTTTCGTCGTCCTGCGGCGGGCATGGCGCCAGAGCGGACGTTCTCGCCGGGTCATCGGACCAATGTTTCTGCGACGGGATTCCACCTCCGTTAACGCTTAGATTTGGAAGCTGGCGTCACGCTGGCGTCCGTAAGGTCTTCCTAATCCTGATCCGGCTAGTGGTCGGCCAAACAAAAGGAAGGCGAAGACGATGTTGCACACCGGATCACTGCTGTTCGCGGCCGGCTTTCTCACCTGCGCGATGATCGTCGCATCGGCCATTGCGTGGTCGTTCTCCGATAAACGCGTGAATGACGGCGAGTTCGCGCAGGGCGATGCCCGCCGGCTGGCCTGATCAGCCGGTCGCTACGATCGCAGATTGTTCGGGAAATCGGACTGCAGCTTCGCTTGCTGCCCGGATTCGCTCATCCGCACATGCACGACGTCGGCATAGACCTGGCTGAGCGTGCGGTGGGTCTGTTCGATGTCGTAGAGGCGGGTGAAACGCTCATATCCGGCACGGCCGACCGCAGCCAGGTCGAGCCTGGTTGCGCGTTGAAAACCTTCAACCAGCTTTTCGGCCGAGACTTCGTCGCACAGCACGCCCGTCGCATTGTCTTCGACGATTTCCGGCAGGGCGCCGATGCGGAAGGCAATGATCGGCTTGGCCGCCCGCATCGCTTCGATGGCGACCAGGCCAAACGCCTCCCAGCGCGAGGGAATCGCGACCATGTCGGCCTGGTCGAGCTCGGCTTCGATCTGGTTGCGGTTCATCCAGCCCAGAAACGAGACGTTGGCGGGCAGATCGCTTCTGCGGAATTTGCTGACGACCGAGGCGCCGATCAGGCGCACGTCGAGCTTGTCTCCGAGTGCGCGCGCCGCCTCGATCAGGAGATCGTAGCCCTTCTGACGGTCGAGGCGCCCGATGAAGAGGACCTTGATCTTCTCCGATCGCCATTGCGCTGCGCCCTTGTCGAGCGCAGGACGCTGCTTGGAAATCCCGTTGTGCACAAGAACCAGGCGATTCGCCGCGATTCCGACCTGCTTGGCGTCGGCCTGCTCGCTTTCCGAGATGCAGACGATGCGATGGGTGAATTTCGACAGCACGAGCTCGGTGAACTTCGTCACCTCGCGGCTGAGGCGGCCGGTTTCGCGGCCGAAGGCCCAGCCGTGCGGGCAATAGACGATGCGCGAGCGCCGATAGGTGAGCCAGAGCACCGGGCGCACCACGAGCCCGGCGAACGACGAGTGCAGGTGGATGACGTCAGGACGAAGCTGCCGGACCGCGCGCATGGTCGCAAACAGCATGCGAAACAGGCCGACCGCGTTGCGTCCGTCGCGCGGAAACGTGGTGACCGCGTCGTCCTCGATGTTCACCAGGTCGCTGCGATGGTCGGAGGGAACGACATAGTTGACGTTGCCGGGACCGAAGCTCGCGCTCTGATGCGGATGCAGCTCGTTGAGGTAGGTCGCGATGCCGCCACGGACCGTTTCGGCGACATGCAGAATCTTCAGGCCGCTGGACAACGGTCATTCCTTCCTTGTCTTGAAGGCGCCAGATATTGGAGACGCCGGATCTTGCAGACGCACGTCTAACCTCGCTAAGCAGCAATAATCGGGCCGCGTCATTGTTTCGCACGGTCGGATGTGGATCGGGATGCCGGTTTGGCGAGGAATTCGAGCATCGCTGCGGCGGACTTGGCCCAGGAATATGTCGTAAGGCGCTGCCGCTGCTTCTCCTGTTCCACCGGCGAGATCCTGCCGAGTTCGATTCTTTCGCGCATCCGTGCCGACAGCTGGTCCGCGTTGAGCGGATCGAAATAGACGGCGGCATCGTTGCAGGTCTCGCGCACGGCGTCGGCGGAACTCGCGATCACCGGACAGGCGAAGAACATCGCCTCCAGGGGAGGCACGCCGAATCCCTCATAAAGGCTCGGAAACACGAATGCGGCGGCCTGGGAGAACAGCGCGGCAATCTCCTCGTCCTTCAGGCGCCCCGCGATGACGACGCCGGACCTCGACTCCGTGGCCGCGCCTCCGAACACTTTGCTGTTATCGCCTCCGACCACGACCAGCGGAAAGTCAGCGCGGCCAAGCTGCTCGGCGGCGCGAATGGCCGTATCGACATTCTTGTTCTTCGTCATCGAGCCGACGAAGAGGAAGAATTGATGGGGCGCAAGACGCAGCTTGTCGATGATCGAGAAGTCGGGCGCGACGGTCGCAAAATGTTCCGCGCTGTTCGCAATGACGGGGATCGAAGCCGGATCCAGCGACAGCACCTCGGCAAGTTCGTTGCGTGAAAACGCCGAAACTGTTGCGATCGTTGCCGTGCGCGCCAGCAGATGCCCGAGCGTCCGGTGCAGGGCGAGGTAGCGCCAGCTGAAGAAGTCCGGCCGCCGGAAAACCTGCGCGTCGTGAATCACGACGAGATGGTCGCGGTGGAGTACGGGGCCGGAATTGGCGAGACTGACGAGACGGGTGCCGGCCGCGGCGCGCGCCAGATCGATCTGGTCCCACGCGTGCCCCTGCAATGATCCGATCTGCTTGATGGCGATGCGGCGAAGACCTGGAAGCGTCTGCGCATTCGGCGGCGCAAGGATTTGCCACTCTGCATCCAGCAGTTGCTGCGGAGCCTCTCCGCTCGCGAGCAAGCGGTCCATCGCCTTGACGATCTCGGCGGCGTAACGCTGCACGCCCGTGAGCGATTGTGACAGGAACCTGCCGTTGATGGAGAGTTTCAAAGTCGATCTTTTTCTTTGCGGGTTCTTGCGCGAACAATGCCCGAGGACTGAGCATCAGGCGCCGAATATACGTCCTATGACGTCTAGCACATGTGGCGCTATCGTCCGAGCATCCTTGCAGGCGGATAGCATGCGATGGTGCATGACGCCATCATGTTTCCTACACATTTCGATGCGCTTACATGGGCCGACTGATTTGATGATTGTCGTGACTGTCCAAACCTTGCCTCTCATGTCCTGGTCTGGCAATGCTCCGCGGAATGAACGAGATGACAACTTTGCGGCCAGTGATCGTTACCGGCGCTGCCGGCTTTATCGGAATGCATGTTTGTGAACGGCTGTTGGCACGTGGCGAGCAGGTCGTCGGCATCGATGCAATCACTCCGTATTACGATCCCGCGCTGAAGCGTGCGCGTCTCGCAACGCTCGAACACCATCCAGGGTTCAAATTCCACAAGATCGATCTCGCAGACTTCGCCGCAGTGACGCGCGTCTTCGACGAGGTCTCGCCCGATCGCGTCGTGCATCTGGCGGCGCAGCCCGGCGTGCGCGCGTCGATCGACGATCCCATCACCAGCATCCGGGCCAATTGTGACGGCTTTGTCACCGTGCTCGAAGCCGGCCGGCGCCATGGTCTGGCGCATCTCGTCTACGCCTCGTCGAGTTCGGTGTACGGCGCCAACCGCACCTTGCCGTATTCGACCGAGCATTCGGTGAACCATCCGGTCAGCCTTTACGCCGCAAGCAAGAAGGCTAACGAACTGATGGCGCATACGTTCGCGCATGTTCACAAGCTGCCGGTGACCGGGCTTCGCTTCTTCACCGTCTACGGCCCGTGGGGCCGGCCCGACATGGCCGCCTATCTGTTCACGCGCGCGATCTTCGCGAATGAGCCGATCAGGATTTTCAATAAAGGCGACATGTGGCGCGACTTCACCTATGTCGACGACATCGTCGAAGGGGTGATCCGCACCCTCGATCGGCCTGCGGCGCCGAATCCCGCGTGGAATGCCGAGCGGCCGGAAAATTCGTCGAGCTATGCGCCGTATCGCGTCTACAACATCGGCAACAACAGGTCGGTCAACCTGATGGAGTTTGTCGAGACGCTCGAGAAGATCATCGGCAAGCCGGCGATCCGCCAGCTGTTGCCGATGCAGGCCGGCGACGTCCTGGAGACGCGCGCCGACATTTCCGCGCTCCAGCGCGACGTCGGCTTCTCGCCGTCCACGTCGATCGCGGATGGGCTCGGCCGCTTCGTCGAATGGTATCGGAAGTACCACGGCGTCTGATTCCGCGGGCGACGGCACCTGCGTGTCGTCCGGGAATGCCGGCTCTTAAGCCGGTTCTTGCGCTGGTTCTTGCGCTTTTGACCGCCGGCGGCCTTGTCAGCGGGCGCGAACGGTGGTTATCCCGTCCTTCTGAACCTCTTTGACCCCGAACCAGGCGCGGGCCCATGGCTGAGCGGATCGCTCTCATCACCGGCGTGACCGGTCAGGACGGCGCCTATCTCGCCGAATACCTGCTGTCGCTCGGCTATGTCGTGCACGGCATCAAGCGGCGCTCGTCCTCGTTCAACACCGCGCGCGTCGATCACCTCTACCAGGACCCGCATGTCGGCAACGTGCCGTTCCTGATGCACTATGGCGACATGACGGATTCGACCAATCTGATCCGCCTGGTGCAGCAGATCCGGCCGACCGAGATCTACAATCTCGCAGCTCAAAGCCACGTCGCCGTCAGCTTCGAGAGCCCGGAATACACCGCCAACGCCGACGCCATCGGCGTGCTGCGCCTCCTGGAAGCGATCCGCATCCTCGGCATGGAGAAGGAGACGCGGTTCTACCAGGCCTCGACCTCCGAGCTCTACGGCCTGGTGCAGGAGATCCCGCAGAAGGAGACGACGCCGTTCTATCCGCGCTCGCCCTATGGCGTTGCAAAACTCTACGGCTACTGGATCACGGTGAACTACCGCGAAGCCTACGGCATGTTCGCCAGCAACGGCATCCTGTTCAACCATGAGAGTCCGATCCGCGGCGAGACCTTTGTGACCCGCAAGATCACCCGCGGCGTCGCGCGTATCGAGGTCGGGTTGGAACAGACGCTCTATCTCGGCAATCTCGAAGCCAAGCGCGACTGGGGCCATGCCAGGGACTATGTCGAGGGCATGCACAGGATCCTGCAGGCCGACAAGCCCGACGACTTCGTGCTTGCCACCGGCGAGATGCGCTCGGTGCGCGAGATGGTCGAGCTGTCCTTTGCGCATGTCGGCCGCCGCATCGCATGGCGCGGCAAGGGCGTCGAGGAGACCGGCGTCGACGAGACGAGCGGTAAGACCGTGGTGAAGATCGATCCGACCTATTTCCGTCCGACCGAGGTCGATCTCCTCGTCGGCGACGCCAGCAAGGCGCGCGAGGTGCTCGGCTGGGCGCCGAAGCGCAGCTTCGCCCAGCTCGTCGAGGAGATGATGACGAGCGACCTGGCGGAGGCAAAACGGGATGCGGCCAGTGGCAAACGCACCGTTTGAGCTGAGGGGCAAAAGCGTCTATGTCGCCGGCCATCGCGGCATGGTCGGAGCCGCGCT